>JANXBB010000181.1 GCA_025061975.1 Caldifarciminota bacterium
TTTAACACTCTTCAAAGTTATAAAATTACTTAATTCCGAACAAAACACAGCTCCAACAAAAAATTTAACAACTATTGCAGAGAAAACCGGCGTGAGATTAGTTGAAAAAATAAGAGGTATTAATAATCGAGGTTAAATACACCCCAATACCATTTTATAATTAATTCTCCTAAAAATACTGCAATAATACATCCGATAGCCATAAAAGAACCAAAGGGAATTAAATCTTTTCGACTTCTTAACCGTAATAACATAAGAATGCTCCAAACTAAAATCCCTAGCAATACACCAATAAATATTGACAGCAATCCATTTTTTAATCCTAAAAATGCTCCAACCATTGCTGCCAATTTTACATCGCCTAACCCCATCATCTCTTGCTTCCTAATCCAAAATCCGATCATTCGGAATAACCACAGAATTCCTGCGCATAATAAAACTCCTCCAAAAATTTCTCTAAAATAATTGTGCGCTCGGTAATTTAAAAATAATCCAACAATAATACCAGGAAAAGTAATGGAATTAGGGATTATTTGAAATTCAAAATCTATAAAACCAATAATTATTAGCAATGCTATAAAAATTGTTTGCTTTATAAAATCGAGCCCCAGACCAAATTTAAAATAAAGAAGAACAAACAAGCAAGCTGTTAGCATCTCTACTAAAGGATACCGCCAGGAAATTTTCTTCTTACAATAACGGCATCGACCTTTAAGGATTAAATAACTTATTAACGGAATATTGTCGTAAGGTTTTATTGGCTTATGGCAATTCCAACAGCGCGATGGTGGATAAACAATTGAAATGTGACGTGGTATTCGATAAATACAAACATTTAAGAAACTACCTATTATCAATCCAAGAATAAAAACAATTATTACCATTATTGGGAGATTACTAAAATTCTTTCCGAAGTTTTTATCTTATTGATAAATGATCCTGGGAATAATAAAAATCAAAAGTTCGCTTTTTTCTCGTTTGATAGTAGTCCTGGTAAATAACAAATCACCAATGAGTGGAATATCCCCAAGAACCGGAATTTTGCTGCGTACTCGATTTTCTTCATCTTTGATTAATCCTCCAATCACCACTACCTCTCCGTCCTTCACTACAACTTGAGTTTTTGCTTCTCGACGCACTGTAACTGGTCGCATATCTTCTGGTGAACCCTGCCAACCGGTAATAGCTTCAACCCGAGGCTCGATTTCCATGTTTATTGAACTATCAGCTGTTACATGAGGGGTTACTTTTAACCCGATTGGAATAAATTTTTCTGTCCAGGTGTATGTCCGTTCTTGAGTTTGAGGATCAACCTTTACCGTTCGTAAAGGAACCGAAACTCCCATATTAATCTCGGCAGTTTGATTATCTAATGTTATAGTTTTAGGATTAGCAATTAATTTAGATTTTCCTTGATTCTGCATGATTTCTAATGCAGCTGCGAGTTGGCTAAAATTTAACTTTCCTAAAATAAACTCTTGAAATTTTATTGGGATTGCCATTTCGCCACTACTAGGAACTGCTGCGGTTACCGATGTTCGAAGTGACCAATTAATCCCAAACATATTATCAGAAGTAAGTGTCGTCTCAATAAACTTGGCCTCAATCGCAATTTGTGGTGTGGGTTTATCTAACTGAGCAATAATTGTCTGAAGCTTATCTAATACTTCCGGATAATCAGTGACAATAATTGCTGATGCCCGTTTTGATTGACCTCCTTCACCTACTCGACGATATACAATTTCTGCTTCGCCTCGAGCAGATAAAGCTCGTTTAATCGCTTTTTCCACATCGGTAGCTTCAGCATAATTCAATTCATAAATCCGTGATTCTAATTCACCCGGGATCTCACGTGCCTTAGGTTTTATCAAAATTATTCCCGATTCATATTTAATATAATTACAATCGGCAGCTCGAACTAGTACGTCGATTGCTTGCATTAATGGAACTTCGTTAAGAATAACTGTAATCGAGGCTTTAACATCAGGCGTAATGATTACATTTAAACCGAATTGTTTACTAAGCATTCGCAACAAATCTACAACATCTGCATCTTTAACATAAATTGAAATTTTCTCTTGCATTACATCTTCTTTTGCCACTTTAGGTCGTATTTTTTCTAAATCAATATCTACAATAACCATTTTTTCTTCTCGAAAAACTTTATACTCAGCTCGTCGATCAAGAGTAACCAGAAGACGCGCCCGAAAACCAATCTCTTCTTGGAATAACTGCAATTTTGCATTTAGCACGGGCGGCGTATTAATTAGAATAAAAGTATCCTCTAAATAAAAATTTGTATTTTGGAAGTCAACAACAATTCGTTCGGGATCGGATAAAGCAAAAGATGTGATTTGTGGTGTATTATCACAGTATACAGTAATTCTTATATAATCTTTTAACAAATCCCATGTTACAGATTTAATCGTCACCAGCTCAGCACCGGAAACTTTCGAAAGGGCTAATAAGAAAATAAATGCCAATAAAAGTAAAATATTCTTTTGAATTTTCATATTGTGCTCCTTTTCAGTCATAAATTTATTGACCAAGATAGAGATAAATCTCCCTTTCCCCTTGTTTTAAAATTACATGGTCTTTTTCGATTTTCACAAGCTTCTTACCCGAAATCTCTTCGCCAACTTCCAAAATTTGATCATTAATTAAAGCGTACGATTTGTTGGGAGAAATTGTGATTGCCTTAAGTTTTAGATCAGTAACTGCTTCCTGGATTACCCAATCGCGAACAAATGGGTCTTTACCCCATTGAAGTTCAGTATCTTGCTTAAAAGTCCTCGGTTCTATTTTCTGGGTGTCTGGTTTAGGAGACAAATACCGAGTAGTATCTTTAGTGCTACGGGTTGATAACTTTTCGCCGGAAGCTAAATTGGTTCCTTTGCTCATTGTTTTTGTTTGTGTTTTCTTTTGAGTCTTAGGAACATTTTTTATTAATGGAGTTTGGGGAATCACAAAAAAAGTAATCGCTACTAAAACTATTACTCCTAAAATTATAAACAAGATCCTCCGATGCAATTTTACCTCACCTCTTTTTAAAATTTTTATGTTTATTTATCATCAGCGTCGTCTTTCTGTAGTTTGAGGTATTAAAGACTCACCAAGCTTAATCTCCTTTGTCTGACCGGATACTGATATTATAATTCGGTCATCATAAATCGCAGTAACTTTTCGCCCCATAATTTCTTCGTTAATTCGGACTTCTCGACCATCAATAAGTGCTACTTTCTCATTACCAACTTCTAAAATAGCTTTAAGGACATAAAACCCACTGCCGGTTTTCCTGCTGCGTGCACTGCCTAAAATACCGTATCGGAAACCTCGGCGTCCAACTCGAGGATTTCGATATCCGTAATAGCCATAACCATAACGACTCTGTAAACGTCGAGCGCGTTCCTGCTCTCGCTTTTGTCTCCGAAGTTCTCGTGCACGCGCTCTTTCTTCAGCTTTTCGTTTTTTTCGTTCAGCAGCTAGTTCTTCTTTACTACGTGGTGTTATCTTCCCTGCAGTTTTAGAGGATTTTTGAGACGTAACCTTTTGCGCTGCGGCTTTTACAGAAGGTTTTTTAAAAACTCTCAACGCTGCAAAAACTAAAACTGCACCGATTAAAATAAAAACTATAAACCGCCGCATAGTATTATCTTACTACTAAACTTGAGACATAAAAATTTACTAACAATTTAACTTCTACTTGAGGCCGAAGGTCATCCCGAGCGACAATTTCAATTTCTGGCGTTCGAACAAAATATGGTTCAGAAGAAAGCGCATCTATAAACTTTACCGCATCAAAAAAACGCCCCTGAAAAGTAAAGACAAAAGGAATTGGTTTAAGAGGTGATTTAGGATTATCGGCTTCAATTATCGTATCTAAACCTGGGGGGCGTACTTCAACAAAAGTTAAATTAAATTGATTACCTTTATTCACAACATTACGCACAACGGAAAGAATCTCAGAACGCGGAATAATTTTGCTCATAAACAACCGATTACTATCTTCTAAAGCAATCACTTGAGTCCGCAGTCGCGGAATGTCTTTAATCATTGCTTCTGCATCTTTTATTTCTTTTTTAAGATTAAAAACCTCTTTAGCAATTTTTGCTCGAGCTTGAAAATGTGGGCGATACAATACAACAACAAAAATAATTATGATAACACATAACCCTAAAATTCCTCCAAAAAGAACCCGACGTTTAAGAAATTCCATAGTTACATAACTCCTTATTTTGTCATTGCTTCTAATTCACTTGATATTTCAAAATCCAATACAGTTTCGGTCCCAAATGCTTTGCGAGTTTTACTTACTAATTTAACATTCTTAAAATATGGCGATGCCTCAAGAGCCATCATAAACTGAACTAAATCTAAATCGAGCGAAAACAGACTACTACTGACAAGCCCGGAAATTTTTACCCCTTGCTCCTTCGTTAAAGAAAAGGTATTTAACTTGATGTTGTCCGGCACAATAAAACTTAGCTCGCGGAGTACCGGAATTGTTTTACTCTCTTCACCAACAACACTTTTCAACGATTTTAATTTATTCTCTAGTTCTCCAATATCACTTTTTAAGTCATAATACTCGGTATTCATAACTTCCAACGATTTAAGCCGACGCGCATATCTTTCGCGCTCGCGTTTTTTCAGATTTGTCTGTAATGCTAATAAAAAATTTATCACAATTAATGCCGGAATTACCAGAATTGCTAATGTAGTTACCAATGCAACATCGGTCCGATATTCGCGGCGTGCTTTCAATTCCCGAGGTAAAAGATTAATTGCTGAAGGCTCGGTTAAAATCCCCAGAACTGCAACTAATCGAGTTCCTAAATTCTCAGTAAATGGCCGATCTCTCCGGTATAAATTGTGTGTCTTAAATGGATCAAAAAGTTCGGTTGGTATACCGAGCGCCGATTCGAGAT
>JANXBB010000198.1 GCA_025061975.1 Caldifarciminota bacterium
AATTGCTATGTTGTGGGGCAAGAAAAAGCCAAAAAAGTCCTTTCCGTCGCTGTATATAATCATTACAAACGTGTCTTTTCACAAAACGCAAGAGTTGAAGTTGATAAAAGTAATATTTTACTTATTGGGCCTACGGGTGTGGGAAAAACTCTCCTTGCCGAAACCTTAGCAAAATTTTTAAATGTCCCGTTTTCCATATCTGATGCCACACCGCTTACTGAAGCAGGATATGTAGGGGAAGATGTAGAAAATATTCTCTTACGCCTTATTCAAGCCGCGAATGGAGATTTAGAATTAGCTTCTGTGGGAATAGTTTACATTGACGAAATCGATAAAATTAGTCGTAAAAGTGACTCCCCATCAATTACCCGCGATGTCTCGGGTGAAGGAGTCCAACAAGCTTTACTAAAAATTCTTGAAGGAACAGTGGCTAATATCCCACCCCACGGTGGCCGGAAACATCCCGAACAAGAATATATCCAACTCAATACCAAAAATATTCTTTTTATTTGCGGTGGCACTTTCGTGGGACTCGAAAAAATTATTGAGCAGCGTCTGAAAAAAAGCAATATCGGATTTAGAGCCGAAATTATATCAGATGAAAAAATTCGCGATGATATTTTAAGCTATGTTGAACCCGATGATTTAATAAAGTACGGACTAATACCAGAGCTTGTCGGACGTCTACCAATTGTTTGCACCTTACACAGTCTTTCCCGCGATGCGCTGCTCGATATTCTAACTAAACCCCGGAATGCTTTAATAAAACAGTATGAATATTATTTTGAGCTTGAGGGCGTTAAGCTTACGTTCACTAAAGAAGCACTTGAAAAAATCGCTGACCTCGCTTTAGAGCGAAAAACTGGTGCTCGAGGACTAAGAGCAATATTAGAAAACGCCTTGTTGGATATAATGTTTGAACTCCCCTCAATGAAAAATATTAAAGAATGTATTATAACCCCTGGTGCAATAGTTAAAACTGAAAAACCGATTTACATAGAAAAGAGCTATTCGCGAAAAAAAGCATAAACTGTATGGGAATATGTAAAAAGTTTGCGCAAATTAAATTTTATCTGTTTTTAATTAGTAGCATCTTAATTGGCTTAAGTATAAATTCCCTATATTCCCAACAAGAAATTTGGGCTAAAATAACCTCAGGCGGTGGCCGGCAACGAATTAAATTGGGCATTGAAAATTTTAAAGTCCCAACTAATCAGGCTGATTTGTTATCCGAACACATAAAAGAAATTCAAAAAGTGATAACCGCGGATTTAGCATTTTCACTATATTTTGAAATAATAAGTTTAGATACTACAAGATTAGGAGCCCGTCCCTCAAAAAATAATCCTAATTTTCAGAGCTGGCTTGATCTTGGTGCTCAGGTTTTATTATTCGGCGAAGCTGAAGTTAAAAAGAAAACTACAATTAAAATTTCCCTATTTGATATCTATCGCCAAAAACTAATTGCGACTAAGTCTTATGAAATACAACCTGATTTAAGACACCTAGCCCATAGAATTGCCGATGATATAATAAAATTCCTTACCGGCGAAGAAGGAATTAACCAAACATACATTGTTTTTTCCAAACGTCAAGGGAAAGCTAAGGAGTTGGCAATTATTGATTATGACGGCTACAATCTTGTAGAACTTACTAATTCAAAAAATCTAAATCTGTTTCCTGAATTTTCACCTCAGGGCGACAAAATTGTATAT
>JANXBB010000178.1 GCA_025061975.1 Caldifarciminota bacterium
ATTTTTTTATCGGAGATTCCCCGGCTGTTTAAGTTAGGGCTTGTTCCAATTGATGTTGCGTTAATTACAGTTTCAATCCCTGATGAACACGGCTATTGTAGTTATGGCATTTCAGTAGATATTACCAAACCGGCAGCCGAGAGTGCGGCGATAGTTATTGCCGAGGTAAATCCGAATATGCCTCGCACCTTAGGTGATTCGTTTATTCATATTAACGATATTGATTATCTGGTATACTCTGAAGAACCAATTTTAGAATATACGGTTAAGGCGCAACCCGAAATAGTCAAACGAATTGCAAAAAATGTTTCTGACTTAATTGAAGATGGTTCAACAATCCAAGTTGGCTATGGAGGTGTTCCTAATGCAATTTTAGAATTTTTATATCACAAAAGAGATTTAGGGCTTCACACTGAAGTATTTTCCGACAATGTTATTGATTTAATTGAAAAAGGAGTAATTACTAATCGGAAGAAAACACTTCATCCCGGTAAATGTATTGCGGCATTTGCGATGGGAACTGCACGCCTTTACAAGTACCTCCATAACAATCCATTTTTTGAATTTCATCCTGTTGATTACACCAACGATCCTTTTGTAATTGCGCAAAACGATAAAATGGTTTCAATTAATTCGGCAATTGAAATAGATTTGACGGGTCAAGTGTGTGCTGATTCTATTGGGTATAAATTCTATTCCGGGATTGGGGGACAATTAGATTTTGTGCGTGGCGCTGCTCGAGCTAAAGACGGTAAACCGATAATTGTTGTGCCTTCCTTGCGATCCGATGGAACTTCACGAATTGTTGCATCACTTTCTGAAGGTGCTGGTGTTGTAACAACTCGCGGCGATGTTCATTATGTTGCTACAGAGTGGGGAGTTGCTAATCTTTACGGAAAAACGATTCGCGAACGCGCTTTATCATTAATTGCAATTGCTCATCCCAAATACCGAAGTGAACTTTTAAAAAAGGCTAAAGAATTAAATTATGTCTATCAAGATCAACCTGAGCTACCGTTAGTTGAGGCCCGATATCCCGAAGAATTTGAACATTGGGCTGAGACAAAAACCGGACTTAAAATATTTATTCGCCCAATAAAACCCACTGATGAACCTCTAATGCGTGAATTGTTTTATAGTTTTTCTAAAGATACAATTTATTACCGATATTTTTCCTATCTCCAGGCAATGCCTCATGATAAACTTTCAAAGTTTGTGAATGTCGATTACGAAAACGAAATGGCACTTGTAGCAACAATTAAAAGAGGCGGCGAAGAAAAGATTATCGGAGTTGCTCGGTATGCATTAGATAAAGCAACAGGACTTGCGGAGTTTGCATTTGAAGTAGCCGATCAATATCAGCGACAAGGAATCGGAACAATTTTGTTTTCGGATTTAATAAAAATAGCTAAGATGAAGAAAATAAAAGGTTTTGTCGGTTATGTCTTAGATACTAATATTGCTGCCTATCGTCTTACTCATAAAATGGGATATCCTGTTAATACTAAATGGCAGGATGGAGTATACACATTAACAATGTATTTTGAATAAAAATTTTGAACAATACTATGAACCCTAACCTCCAGTTTATTTTTTGGCCGCGATCAATAGCGGTTATTGGTGCATCAACTCGTCCAGGAAGTGTCGGACAAGCTACTTTTGCTAATATTTTAATGAATGGATATACCGGAGTGGTTTACCCGGTTAATCCTAATGTGCGTAGTGTATTAGGTGTAAAAGCTTATCCTTCAGTCCTTCATATTCCCGACGAAGTTGATTTAGCAGTAGTAATTGTTCCGGCGGCTATTGTTCCAGAAGTAATTGAAGAATGCGGGCAGAAAAAGGTTAAAGGCGCAATTATTATTTCAGCTGGTTTTAAGGAGATTGGTGAAAGCGGTGCAAAATTAGAAAAGCGTGTAAAAGAGATTGCGCGTAAACATAATTTATCACTTATCGGCCCAAACTGTTTTGGAATGATAAATTCCGACCATCGCGTAAAACTAAATGCAACTTTCGGCAAAGCTTTACCACCGCCAGGGAATATTGCTTTTATTTCTCAAAGTGGTGCCGTAGGTGTTACCGCCTTGGAATATGCTGAAGCTGAAGGTATCGGACTATCAAAATTTATCTCAATTGGGAATAAAGCCGAT
>JANXBB010000258.1 GCA_025061975.1 Caldifarciminota bacterium
TTTACTTGTTTCGTATTAGTTCTTTAACGTATTTGCCTATGATATCATATTCAATGTTCACGAAATCGCCGGGCCGTCGAAATTTAAGATTAGTGTGCTCGTAAGTAAATGGTATTATATTTACAATAAATCCATCACCCAACAGTTTAGCGACGGTAAGACTTATCCCGTCTATTGCTACTGCTCCTTTATCAGTAAGCAGTTCATAATTATTTATCCCAGTAATTTTTATCTCATAATACCCTGTTTTAGGTGTAATTCTTGCTATTCGAGCTACTTCGTCAATATGTCCTAACACTATATGTCCATCAAAACGACCACTGATCTTTAAAGCACGCTCTAAATTCACATAATCAGCGATCTTTAAAAACCGTAAATTGGTAGCTTCTAAAGTTGCTGAAGTCGCTTGTACCGTAAATTCTTGCTCATCGGCAGAAATTACTGTAAGACAACAACCATTTATTGCAACGCTATCCTTGGGGCGTAACTCTTTTGTAAACTGACTCTTGATTGTAAAAATTTTATTGCCCGAACTGTTTTGAATACGAGTCACCTCACCCAATGTTTCAACAATTCCCGTAAACACTTTAATATTAAAAACTTTTAGTTCTCATTTGTCAAGAACTCCTTTAATAATAAAATCGACATCACATCGCACAATTGAATATTCTTTTAGCTTTAACGCTGACTCGAGGTTTTTAGAGATCAAATAATCACTAAATCCCAATCCTTGGCCTAAAATTTTCGGCGCATAAAAAAGATAAACTTTATCAACGATTTGGCTTTTAAGCGCAGAACTTGCTATTTGAGCACCTCCTTCAATAAGTAATGAAGCTATGTTACGCTTTCCAAGTTCAGATAAAATTTCACCCCAATCGAATTCATTATCGCAAGCTAACGGCACAATTTCAGCGCCTAAGCTTTTGGGTATTTTGTTAAGCTTCCGTTTATTAACAAAAATTAATACTGGACCTCGTTGGTGTAACACTTGAGCATTTTTAGGAATTTTAAAATTAGGGTCTAATATTATCCGCCAAAGTTTTTTCTTCGGAGCAATTCGGCAAGTAAGATGTGGATCATCTTTAATAACCGTCCCAATCCCTACTAATATTGCATCAGCATCTTTTCTGAGCAATTGAACATATTCGCGACTCGTCTTTGAAGTGATCCACTGTGATTGACCTCTAATGGTTGCAATCTTTCCGTCAAGTGTAAGAGCAAGTTTTAACGTTACAAAAGGAATTTTTTGCTTTATATATTTAAAATAACTCTCATTTTGACGCTTTATCTCATCTGCTAACACTCCAACGATTACTTCAATCCCGGCTTGCCTCAATATCCGAACTCCTTTATTAGAATTCATCGGATTAGGATCAACACTGCCAATAACAACTCTTTTAAGTCCGGCATTAATTAACTGGGGGGCGCAAGGTGGAGTTTTCTTATTAGTAAAAGCACAAGGCTCTAAGGTAACATACATTGTTGCACCATGAAGATTTGTTTGAGCATTATTTAAAGCATTTATCTCGGCATGTGGTCCTCCAAAATATTCGTGATAACCCTCGCTGATAATTTTGTGATCTTTAACTACAACTGCACCAACTAAAGGATTAGGTGAAGTAAACCCACGTGCTTGTTCTGCTAACGCCATAGCATAACGCATATAAAATTCATCCGTCGGACTAAAACTGCTAACCGCGTTCATCAAGTCGTAAAAATTAGTTTAATTATTCACTCAATGCTACTTATTTTCTTGGGATTCCTTTTGACGCTTAGCCTCTTCAATGATTTTTGCTTGGAGCTCTCTTGGAGCTTCTTCGTAATGCGAAAATCGCATCGTAAAATAACCACGACCTTGAGTAATTGAACGTAACGTATTAGAATATTTATACATCTCAGCCAAAGGAACTTTTGCTTTAATTACCTGCAATTTGCCTTCAGCTTCAATTCCTAAAATTTTTCCACGCCGCGCATTTAAGTCGCCCATAATATCTCCGGTATATTGTTCTGGTACTCGAACTTCAACATCGTAAATCGGCTCTAATATCACCATACCGGCTTTTTCACAAGCAGCCTTAAAAGCCATAGATGCTGCAATTTTAAAAGCAATATCCGATGAATCAACTTCGTGATAAGAACCGTCAAAAAGAGTTACTTTAACATCAACTACCGGATAACCGGCTAATACCCCATTAGCCATAGTTTCAACAACACCTTTCTCGACAGATGGAAAATATTTTGCCGGGACTGCTCCACCAAAAATTTCTTCGGCAAATTCAAAACCAGTTCCACGCTCTTTAGGTTCAATTCGCAACCAGACATCACCATATTGTCCTCGACCCCCGGTCTGTTTTTTATATTTTCCTTGAGCCTCGGCTTTCTTGACAATTGTTTCCCGATACGGAATTTTCGGCTTTTCTAAATCAACTGAGACATCAAATTTTCTTTTTAGACGACCAATGATAATGTCTAAATGAAGCTCCCCTAAGCCGGAAATAATCTGCTGTTTTAACTCATTATCGTAATAATAAGTAAATGTCGGATCTTCTTCATGAAGCCGAGCTAAACCGTTAGAAACTTTTTCTTCATCACCTTTAGTTTTAGGTACAATCGCAATTGAAATCGATGGCTCAGGGAACTTAATCGGTTCTAACTTATAAGGAGCATCCGAAGTAGTTAAAGTGTCGGAAGTTTTTGTCTGTTTAAGCTTCACTAATGCGCCAATTTCTCCAACTCGTAATTTATTAGTCTCAATCCGTTCTTTTCCTTTAACATAATAAATCTGATTAATCTTTTCTTCACGTTCTACAGTGGCATTAAGCATTGTTTTCCCTGCTTCTAAAGTTCCTGAGAAAACTCGCACATAATTCATGTCTCCAATATGGGGCTCGGATACAGTTTTAAAGACAAAAACAATTGTTGGGCCATTCTCAGCTGGTATAATCTCTTCAAGCTCTTTAGTCTTAAGATTAATCGCTTTAATTTTTCTTGATACTGCAAGACCAGATAAAGTCTTTGTTGCAAAGTCTAATAGTTCATAAAGACCAATTAACTCGTAGGCATCACCGCACAGCACCGGAAAAATTTTATGGGCTTTTATCCCTTCTTTTATCGCCGCCGCTAATTCATCAAAACTCACATCTTCGCCTTCCAAGTATTTAGCCATAATCTCCTCTGAAACTTCGCATGCTGCTTCAATTATCTTTTCTTTATAACCCCGACCACGTTCTTGTAGCTCAGCCGGTGGAGTTATCTCTTCGCGCGTGCCGTTCTTATAGCGATAGGCTTTATCCTCAATAATGGAATATACACCTTCGAAACTTGCTTCCTTGCCAATTGGTAAATATAACGGACAAACTCCACTACCCCATTCGCTAATAATTTCGTCTAAAACCTTATAAAAATCGGCATGTTCTTTTTTAAGTTTATTGATAAAAATAATCCGCGGCAATCCTTCTTGATTCAGATGACGCCAAACAATTTCAGTCCCGACTTCAATCCCGGCAGTTGCATCAATTACCAACACTGCCGAATCAATTGCACGAAGTCCAGATAGCACTTCACCAATAAAATCTTGATAACCCGGGGTGTCAACAAGATTAAAGTAATAACCCTGATAGTCACCATAACCTAATGCTAAATTGATACTAATTTTACGCGCAATTTCGTCTTCATCATAATTAAAAATCGAACTTCCCTCATCAACCCGGCCGATGCGGTTGTTTTCTTTTAAGATATACAAAATTCCTTCACCTAAAGTTGTCTTTCCGCATCCGCCATGGCCAAAAAAGCCTATATTAATAATCTTTTCTGGTGGATATTGCTTCACTTTCGCCTCCACATAATAAATTTAGAAATTTAAAAGATTTTCCGGTATTGCCGGTCAATATTTTATATTAAGTTTTATATTACAAAGATTTTAACTAAAAGTCAAGACTAAAAGCTAATTTTTATAAATTTTCCCCACCTAAGACATTTTTCGCATCTATAATAATAAAACTAAAAAAGTTTGTTAAAGCTTGGAGGTTATTAACTTTTGACAGATACAGTACCTATACACTCCCCGGGACCCCTTAAGAATACCAATAAGATTTTTTCTAAAACTGGATGGGAGTTAAAATTTGCCTTATTTAAAAGACAATGAAATAGTTAAAATTACCATTGATCTTTTAGGAAATCTAAAAGATTACAATGCAACAGATTTTACTCTAAGGTCTTTAGAAGTAATTCTTAGTCTACTAAGACTACTAAACTCGCTAATTGTATTATAAAAGTTTACTAAAATTAATTCTTGACCCAAAACAAAATTCATTTATAGTAAATTATGGATAAAAAAGTTATTATTATCGGGACCGGCAAAGTCGGCTTCGCATTAGGATATGCACTCTATCAAAAAAATTATGACGTTTATTGCTATGACCGTAATCTGGATAAATTAAAGCAGTTTTATCGGTTAATAAAAAAGCCCTTACCACAACAGTTACCTTTCAAAGACTCAAAAATAGTCTTCATTACTACCCAAGATTCTGAGATTAAAAAAACATATGAAGAAATTTTACCCCATTTAGCTCCAGGATGCATTGTTGTCCATTGCAGTGGTGCTCTTAGCAGAAAAGTTTTTAAAACTACTGACAGAAAAAAGATAATTCGGGCAAGCATACATCCAATCCAAACCTTTGTAAAATTTAATACTCGTTCAAATCCTTTTTTGAATATTTACTTTGGAGTAGAAGCCGATCGCAAAGCCCGGCCTTATGTATTAAAGATCATAAAAGACCTTGGTGCCCAGCCGGTATTTATTTCTCCAAAAGATAAACCGCTTTATCATCTGGTAATGGTTCTGGCATCAAATTATTTTGTAACCTTAATGAACGCTGTGCAGATCTTAGGCGCAAAAATTCGTCTTTCGCAAAAGAAGCTATTTAAAATCATTGAACCGTTAATAATGAATACCTTTTATAATATAAAAAATTATGGAGCTCAAAACGCATTAAGCGGGCCAATTAAACGCGGTGATGTTTTAACAATTAAGACCCACATTAAAATTCTTAAGAAAAAAGCACCAAAACTATTAAAACTTTATTCGGTTTTAGGAAAAGAAACTGTCAATTTAAGTGCACTCCCAAGCCCTAAGAAAAAAATTCTTAAAAGATTATTTAAAACTTAATTGACAAAAACTTAAATTTTAGGTATCATCATTATAAATGACTGACCAGTCAGTCAGGAGTACTGTACGATTATGACAAAACAAGGTTCTATTGAAGAAACAAAGCGCAATCAGATTCTTAAAGCTGCCGAGGAAGTTTTTGCCCAAAAAGGATTTTTTAAGGCGACAATTGAGGAAATTGCTGAGCAAGCTCAAATTGCTAAAGGCACTGTATATCTTTATTTTCCTGATAAACCAAGTATTTTTATAAATCTCTTAGCAAAAAAGCTAAACGAAACTAAAATGCGTCTGCTAGAAATTAAAGCTGAAACGCTCTCAAGCGAAGAGAAACTCCGAAAGATCTTCGATTATCTTTCCAAGACGCTTTTTAAGCCTAAATATGCGCAGCTTTTTCAAACTCATTCTGAAAAAGTAATTACTTTAACTAATAATATTATGAGCGAATTTAAAGAAAAGGTTACGCCTCAGCTGAAAGAAATTATAAAAATTATTGCCGAAATTATCAATCAAGGAATAAAAGATCGAGAATTTAAAAAATTTGACCCCAAGTTGCTTACACTGCTTTTCATAAGTACAATCCGCAGTCTGTCTTTAAGAAAATTTTATCCGCTGAATTATCATTATAGTGCCAATGCGCTTAAAGAATTGTTTTTTGAAATCTTAAAACCAAGAGGAAAAAATGATTAGAATTTTATTAATATTAAATATCTTAATCTCGTTAGTATACGCTCAAGTAACAAAAACGTCGGATACTTTATATCTTACTTTAGATGATGCTCTAACCTTAGCTTTACATAACAATAAAGCATTAAAAATTGCTCAAGAGAAAATAAAAACAAAAGAAGCTGAAAAAAATCTTGCGCGTGCTTCATTTTTCCCTCAGCTAACTCTTTCGGGTGCTTATACAAGACTTTCTAAAGTACAGGGTTTTCCTTTAGCAACTCCAATTTATAGAAAAATTCCCTTCCCGGTCTATGACTTTACCGGCAATCTTATTGGTTTTACAGAAAGCATTCCAACAATTATCGGAGCATCGATTGAAACATTAGCAATGGGTAAGCAAAACAACTATCTTTTGCGGGCAAACTTGACTCAAACACTGTTTAGTTGGGGCAAGTTACTAAATAATTATAAGATTGCACAATACAGTTGGGAACTTGAACGTGAAAATTATCGTCAAGCTGAAAACAACTTAAAATTCCAGGTAATCCAAGCTTATTTTCAAGGAGTTTTAGCGCGCGAGGGCTTAAAGTTAGCTGAAAAATCCTACAACCAGATGCAACAACATCTAAAACAAGTTGAAAAACTGTATAAAAATGGATTAGCTAGTGAACTGGATTTACTTCAGGCTCAAGTAGCTCTAGCAAATATTAAAACTCAAGTTATCCGAGCACAAAATTCATGTGAGTTAGCTTATAGTTTGTTAAAAAATCTAATCGGCATTAAAGAAGAAACTCTGATTGCTCTCGTGGAAGATGTCGAATTCAAACCGGAAACAATTTCCCTTGACTATGCTGTGAACATAGCATTAGAAAACCGCAGCGAACTTAAAAACATGCGAACAACGATAAAAATTCTCGAAAGATCAAAAGCAATTTCTCAGACGTTAACTTTACCCAATTTGTTTAGTAATTTTAATTATGATTACAAAAAACCATATGGATATACCACAGAAAGCTGGGGAAGCGATTACAATATAACATTTGGTGCCCAAATGGCGTTATCCTTAGGTGGTGCTGATTATTACAAAATGAAGAAAAGTGTACACGATTTAAAACAAGCCGTGTTAAGTCTAGCGATGTTAGAAGATCAAATAAAACTTGAAGTAAAAAATGCCTATTGGGCTTTGGAAAATGAGTTGGAGGTATTAAAAACACAAACGGAAAATACCAAGAAAGCGCAACGAGCGTTAAACTTAGCAGCTGAGAAGTATGCGCATGGACTCATTACTAATTTAGAATATATAAATACGCAGTTACAATTATACCAGGCAGAATTTGAAAAACTGAACGCCACAATAAATTGTATTTTGGCTCAAAAAAAGTTGCTAAATGTTATGGGTAAATAGTAAGGAGTAGCTATGAAATATATAAAAACAATATTATTAGTTTTGATCCTCGGAACATTAGGGATAGGGTGTCGAGCTTCAAAAAAAGGTTCGGTTACGAAAAATATTCCAACAGTTGAAGTTATAAAAATTCTTCCGCGCACAGTTTATCGCACAACGACGCTTTTCGGCACAATTTATGGTGAGGAACAAGTAGTCGTGACTCCAAAAACGGTGGGACGTGTAACAAAAATTTTAAAACCTGAGGGATCAATTGTAAATTCTAATGATACAATCCTTTATATATTAAATGACATACCAGGAATGGAGTATCAGCCGGCACCGGTGCTTTCACCAATTTCGGGTGTCATCGGTAAAATCTATGTTGATTTTGGCCAGATGGTAACCCAATCCACACCTGTAGCTCTAGTAAGTAAATACCATGAGCGGGTTCGGATAAAAGCACCAATTTCTGAAACTGATTTACGATTTATCAAAAAGGGAATTCGGGCAGTAATTACAGTAACTTCGTTACCCGATCTCCAATTTGAAGGTGTAGTTAGTAATATCTCTGCAGTTGTTGATCCTATTGTAGGTTCAGCTACTGTAGAAATCACAGTTCCAAATCGCAATCAAAAACTTATTCCGGGCATGGCTTGTGAAATTAATCTTTTATTAGACAAAAAAGATGACGTTTTGGCGTTGCCATTAAACGCACTTCTTACAAATACTTCATTAAGTACCGATACAGCATCGGTTTTTATTGTTGATAATGAATTTCGCGCGCGCCGTAAAAATATTACTTTAGGAATAATCGGCAATCAGTGGGCTGAAATAAAAAGTGGACTAAATCTAAATGAACGGGTTATTACCACAGGAAAAGAACGAATAAGTGAAGGTGATAGTCTAAATATTATTGAGGTCAACTTATGAGAATCTCGCACCAGGCAATTTACCATCCAATTACAACAATCATGGTTGCTTTGGGGTTAGTTCTTTTCGGCATCATCAGTATTCCTCGAATGCAAGTTGATATTTTCCCTAAAGTCACATTACCAACTATTGCTGTTGCAACTCTTTATCCTGGTGCAGGACCTGAAGAAGTCGAGTCAGAAGTTACCAACCCATTAGAAAAACAATTAGGCACGGTAAATAATCTAAAAAATATTACCTCGCGAAGTTCTGAGGGAATTTCGGTAATTACTTTAGAATTAGAATGGGGGAGTAACCTTGATGCAATTGCTAGCGATATCCGAGATAAATTAAATATGGTGGAAACTTTTCTACCTCAAGAAGTCCAAAAACCGTTTGTTTTAAAATTTAGTGCTTCAATGATCCCGATTGTTAATTTAGTACTTCGGGGTAAACTAGCACCTACAGAACTTCAAGAAATCGCTAATGACATCACGGTTCGTCTCCAAAGACTTAATGGTGTTGCAGCAGTCGGAACCGCCGGTGGCCTTACGAAGCAGGTTCAGATAAATCTTGATCTAAGCGAAATTGCTAAACGTGGTATTAATTTAGATCAAATCGCATTAGCACTTAAAGCCCATAATATAAATTTTCCTGTCGGCACGATAAACACGCAAAATCAGAAATACCTTATAAGAGTCATTGGCCAATTTGAAAATTTAGACCAGATAAAAAATGTTATTATTGGCAAGAACGCTTCAAGCCCAATTTTTCTTAAGGATGTTGCTGAAGTCAATTGGGGAGCTGAAGAACAAAAAAATTATGTTAGAGTTAACAAAGAAGACGCTATTTTCTTGTGGGTTCAGAAACGCCCGGATGCTAATACGATCACTGTAGCTGATTTAGTAAAAAAAGAAGTAGATAATATTAATCGCACGCTGCCACCTTCAGTTAATTTAGAAATTTTTTGGGACAGTTCCGAATCAATACGTCGTTCAGTCCGAAATGTGATAACTAATTTAATTCTTGGTGGCCTTTTGGCAATTTTTATTCTCTTTGTTTTTTTAAGACGCTTCCGCCCAACATTGTTTGTAGCATTTGCCATTCCGACATCAATCTTCTTTGCGCTTTTCTTAATGTATCTCTTTGGATTCACAATAAATATTCTTTCAATGGCAGGCTTGGCAATCGCTGTGGGAATGGTCGTCGATAATGCTATTGTCGTTTTTGAAAGTATTTATCGGCATCGTGAAACTGGTGCACCACCATTTGAAGCTGCAGAAATTGGAACGACAGAGGTTGCAACAGCAATTACCGCTTCAACACTTACTACCTTAGCGGTCTTTTTTCCTTTGCTTCTTATTCGAGGATTTTTGAAAATAATGTTTAATGAACTCTCTTGGGCAGTTATTTTCTCGCTTTCAGCATCATTAGGAATAGCTCTAACTCTGACTCCAATGCTTGCTAGCAGATTTCTAAAACTTTATCCAATAAACACTCAAAAGGGATTTTTAGGAATTTCTGAAAGGTTGTACAAAAACTTAGAGAATTTTTATGAAAAAGGAATTCGCTGGGCACTTGCACATCGCAAAACAATTATTTGGGGAACCTTAGGACTATTTTTAGTGAGCATAGCGCTTGTACCATTTTTGGGAATGGAATTCATACCTGAGCAGCAAACCCGATTTTTACAAGTTAGCTTAGAAATGCCTAAAGGGACCAACTTAGAAAAAACTAATGAAGCGATATTACAACTTGAAGAACACCTTTTTAGTCGATGGCATAACGAGATTTCCGATTACAGTGTCGAAGTAGGTGAAGCGACGTCGATTTATCAACAAATTTTTGGTATAGCCGGATCAAATTTTTGCGAATTAAATGTCATTTTAAAAAAAGAAGCCCGAGATAAACTTCCGCAGATTATTTCTGATATCAGCAAGAAAACTGCAGAAATTCCGGGACTTACAATTCGCTCAATTGGCCGCGGAGGTTTTACAAGAATGTTTGCCGGAGCGCCGATTCAAGTAGAAATTATCGGCCATGATCTTCAGATTGCTGAATCATTAAACAATCAAATTCAGGAACTATTACGAAGCATACCTGAAGTCACCGCTTTAAGATCTTCATGGGAAAAGGGTGATCCGGAAATTCAATTAGTGATTGATCGTGTAAAAGCCGGTTCCTGTGGACTTACTCCATATCAAATTGGTAGCGTTTTACGCACGCAACTCGCTGGGTCAACCCCTTCTTATTTTCGAATTGGAGGAAAAGAATATGACATTGTCTTACGGCTCAAGAAAGAACAGCGAAAAGAAGTTTCCCAAATCTTAAACACGGTGATTAATTCTCCGGCTGGCACGGTGCTTTTAAAAGACCTTGTAAAAATAAAAACAGATATTGCACCTTTGTATATCGAACATAAAAACAATGAACGAATTATTACTATTACCGGCGAAATTATCGGAGGTTCGGCAGGAAGGGTTGCTCAAAAAATTAACTCTCTTCTTAAAACCATTAAAACACCACCGGGATTCGAAATAAAAGTCAGTGGTGCCTACGAACAGATGTTAAATGCCTTTAAAGATATCGCTTTTGCAGTGCTTGTAGCAATAATTCTTGTATATATGGTCATGGCTTCTCAGTTTGAATCATTACGCGACCCCTTTGTAATTCTTTTCACAATTCCTTTGGCAATTATCGGAGTAATTTGGATATTATTGATAACTAATACACCTTTATCGATCATCTCGGGAATCGGAATATTAGTTTTAGTAGGCATTGTAGTCAATAACGGTATTGTATATATTGATTACTCAAAACAACTTCAAGAAAAAAAGAAGCTGCCGTTAGAAGAAGCAGTGGTGTATGCTGGAAAAGTTCGAATGCGTCCGATTCTTATGACGGCGCTGACGACAATTTTTGGACTTCTACCTTTAGCATTAAAGATCGGCGAAGGTTCTGAGTTATGGTCACCGTTAGGTCGTGCAGTTATTGGAGGCATGGTTATCGCAACGTTTTTAACCTTAATTTTCATACCAACGCTTTATACAACTTTTGAAAAAATGCGAAAGTAGTGATGTTTAAAATAACTAAAATACTTTGCCCGACAGATTTTTCATCTCCTTCATTATATGCTTTATGTTTTGCTAGTGATTTAGCTGCACAATTTGACGCTAACTTATTTGTCATCTACGTTGTTCCTACAATTCCTCTAAGTAGCACCCCTCCACCATTTACTGCTGCAGGAATACCAGGCAGTATAGATCTTAATGCATATCGCAATACATTAATTGCTGACGCACAAAAAAATCTTGAAGAGATAATAAAAACTAATCTCCCTTCTTGTCTAAATGTAACCCCGATTATAGAGTATGGTGATCCTGCAGAACGAATTTTACATATCGCCGAAAGTTTGGATGTCGATCTTATAGTTATTGCAACTCACGGTCGAACCGGCTGGCGACACTTAATCTTTGGTTCGGTTGCTGAGAAAATTATTCGTCTTGCAACTAAACCGGTTCTTACCTTAAGAAAACCTGAAACTAGATCTCAATAACTATTAAGTCAGCTTTTGAGGCACAATAAATAAAATATTACCAAGCGGTATTATAACTTCTGGATATTTTGAACTCTCTTGAACTTCTCTAGTCTCTTTAAGTGTTCCCCCAATTGCTCTGACGCATCCCTCTTTAATTGTATAGCCCTCGCATTCAATATATCCGCCGGATTTAAGATAGATTACTGGCATAAGTATTATTCTTCAGGTGTAGGTAAAGTACAACGTGTTGGTTTATCAACTCGATAACCTAAAGCATAATCAGCTTGCATAATTTTATGGATTTCTCGTGAACCTTCGTAAATTACTGCTCCTTTAGCGTTACGATAGAATCGTTCTACCGGGTATTCATTAGAATAGCCATATGCTCCATAAATTTGTACGGCATGCGAAGCTGCTCGCTCTGAAGCATCGCACGCATACATTTTTGCAAGCGACGTCTCTCGGGTACTTCTAAGTCCTTTATTTTTACACCAACCGGCTTTTAACCATAAGAGCCGTGAACATTCATAGCCTACAACCATTTCAGTAATCATTTCTTTAACCAACTGGTGTTTGCCGATAACTTCTCCAAATGTTTTCCGCTCATTGGCATATTTAACTGAATAATCAAGACAAGCACGGATTAGACCGGTGGCACCGGCAGCAACAGTATAACGACCTTGATCTAATGCAAACATTGCAATTTTAAAACCTTCGCCTTCTTGCCCTAACATATTTTCTTTAGGCACTCGGACATCAGAAAGTGAGATTGAACCTGTGTTTCAGGCGCGAATACCAAGTTTTCCATGAATTGTTGCGGTGCTTACTCCCGGAAAACTCCGTTCGACAATAAAGCAGCTAATACCGGAATGATCACGTTTTTTCCGTTTTTCAGGATCTGTCCAGGCAAAAATTAAAAAATTGTCGGCAACATCAGCCAATGAAATCCACATCTTCTCGCCATTAATAATCCAATAGTCTCCATCGCGCTGAGCACGGGCTTCAATTGCAACCACATCGCTTCCGGCATTAGGTTCGGTAAGCCCAAAAGTTGCGATCTTTTTACCTTGCGCTTGAGGAACCAAATATTTTTGCTTCTGTTCCTCGGTTCCCCAACTCAAAAGTGTCAGGCTATTAAGACCGATGTGGACTGAAAGAATTACCCGTAGCGATGTATCAACATATTCTAACTCTTCGCAAGCAAGTCCTAACGAGATATAATCGCCACCACTTCCCCCATATTTTGTAGGAATAGTAAGTCCCAAAAGTCCAAGTTCAGCCATTTTGGTTAATATTGATCGATCAAATTCAGCCTTCTCGTCAAGTTCTTTTATACGGGGTGCAACCTCTTTTTGCGCGAAATCACGAGCTAATTTTTGGATCATTAATTGTTCTTCAGTGAAACTAAAATCGATCATTTTTGCTCCTTTCGGGTTGTTTTTAAAATACGGCTAAAAATAAAATCAACATTGTTTTTTAATTTGTTTTCGGAAAAATATTCAGCTAACTCATTTTTAGTAAATAACTTATTAATTCTTTCGTTATTCATAACAACTGTACTTAGAGGTTCTTTTTTATTTTGTGCTTCAAAAGAAAGCTCTTGAGTTAACTGGTAAGCATCATCACGAGGTAGCCCTTTTTTAATTAGATGAAGCATTAAGTCTTGAGATAAGTATAATTCTTGGGTTTCTTTTAAATTCTTAAGCATTTTATCCGGTTTCACAACTAGGCCGTCCAAAATTCGAATAAGCTTTACAATCATGTAATGTACAATACTTGTTGCCATAGGTATAGTTATCCGCTCGTTGGCTGAATTAGTTAAGTCGCGCTCATGCCATTGCACAATATTTTCAAAACCTACTTGCGCGTAACTCCTAATAATTCTTGCTAAGCTGCAGATCCGCTCGGCAACTATGGGATTTCTTTTGTGCGGCATTGCTGAAGATCCCCGTTGTGTCTTGCCAAAAGGCTCAGCAAGCTCGTCAATTTCGCTCCGTTGAAGATTCCGAATTTCGGTTGCAATCCGTTCCAGCCCGCATGCCAAAATTGCTAAAACTGCTAGAAATTCCGCATGTCGGTCCCGGGGTACAATTTGAGTTGAAACCGGCTCCGGCTTGAGCCCTAAATATTTTAAAGCCCGAGCTTCAACCTCAGGGTTTACTGTATGATAACAACCAACTGCGCCTGAGATTTTACCGTAGCTTAGAGTGTTCCGGACTTCCTCTAGTCGGCTAATGTTACGTGAAATCTCTGAATACCAAGATAAGCATTTAACCCCAAAGGTAATAGGTTGAGCATAAATCCCGTGGGTGCGTCCAATCATTAAGGTGTATTTATGGCGCAACGCTAGGTTTTTTACTACCCGGTTTAGTTCTTTTAAAGCCTCAATTAAATAGTCAATTGCTTTGAGACATCTTAAGGCTAATGCGGTATCAACAATGTCATAAGATGTCAGTCCCCAGTGTAAGTATTTGCTATCTTCTGATAGCTGAACTTCAATGGATTTTAAAAAGCCAATAACATCATGCTGAAATAGTTCTTCGTATTCGGTAATCTTTTTAAGATCGAGCGTGACTTTTTTTAGCTTCTTGTAAAAGGTTTTCGGAATAATCCCTAACTCACCTTGAGCACGAGCTATGGCTTCTTCAACTTCTAACCAATACCGATATTTGGTCTCCTCAGACCAAAGTTTTTGCATTTCACGAGTTGAATATCTTTCCCACATATTAAAACCGATAAAACATTCTAATCTGTTCCCCTTGCCGATCAATTACTAAATCAACTTGCCGTTTAACACCTTGAGCAATGCGTGCAAAATCTTCGGCATTTTTGGGCCGTTCATTATTTAACGATATGATAATATCACCTGGCGCAACTCCCAAAATCTCACCAATCGAATTTCGTTCAACCTCCAAAACCACTACACCTTCTGCACTGTTAAGCTGATATTTCCTCATAAGGGCATAATTATTATCAGCAACCACAAGCCCGATCTTGGTCTTAAATTTTTGAATCTCAGCTTCGTTTAATCTTTTTTTACTTGCGCTTTGCGCATCTTTTATAAATTTCTTTACGACATTTATCGGTATTGCAAAACCGATTCCTTCGGAACCGCCACTGCGCGAGAAAATAAAAGTGTTAATACCAATAACCTCACCTAACGCATTAACTAATGGTCCTCCGGAATTACCAGGATTTATTGCCGCATCGGTTTGAATCATATTTCGATAGACCCGCTCATCACCCCGCCCAGACTTTATCGTCCGGTTAAGAGCGGAAATTACCCCAACTGTTACTGTAGGATGAGCGTCTTCTAATAAAAAACCAAAAGGATTGCCTAAAGCAATACACCACTCACCAATCATTAAATCGTCAGAATTCCCCAGCACTGCAAAAGGTAGATCCTTACCTTTAATCCGCACCAAAGCTAAATCGTAAGTCGGATCAATATCAATTATCTCGCCATCAAATTCGCGATCATCCGGTAAGGTTACTTTTATTTTTGTAGCTTTTTCAACTACATGAGCATTGGTAATAATATCCCCATCTTTATTAATTATAACTCCCGAACCTAAACTTTGAACTTGCTCTTTATATTGCCTGCGGGGAAAAAAGTCTCTAAAAAACTCATCAAAAAAGGGGTCAGAAAATGGGGTAAAAAACGGGGTGGTGGTAACTATTCGTTCTTGAATTACAGTAATTGATACAACCGCCGGACTTACCTTTTGCGCTGCTCGAACAATTGCCGTAACTCGGGAATTATTAAGCTCGGCGTCAAGAGAAGTTTTCTGTATAAGTTCATATCCAGGATATTGCTGAATAACCAAGGGGCGTGAACGAGAAAAAATTAACCACGCGCCAAGAAAAATTGAAATTCCGCCAACAAGATATAGTATCACTCGACGCATACTGGTAAATTATAACTTTTATCTAACAAAAGTCAACTAAAAATAAATAACTATACTTCTTTCGCCTTTGGGAACTGGTAAAAAAATGACTCAATATTACCCATTTGCCCATAT
>JANXBB010000295.1 GCA_025061975.1 Caldifarciminota bacterium
TACAAATCCGAAAAATATAATTTTAAGTGATACATTATTTTATGACTTTACAAGCAAGGTCGGAAAACTTTCAGGGAATGTTTTAGTTCAGACTGAAACTTTAGAAATATCAGCACCAAAACTTATCTATTTTAATAAGAAAAACTACATTGAAGCTGAGTCAAGTTTTACACTTAAAGATAAAATTCGCAATTTAGTAATTGAAGGGCAAAAAGCCTATTATGATTTAAATTTAGATTTGGGGGAGATAAAACTGGAACCGAAACTTTATATTATACGAACCGACACACTTCAAATTACAAGTAAAAAGATGCAACTTAACAATAAAGCCGGTTGTTTTTATGCATATGATTCCGTGTGTGTACTAAATTCTAATAGTACATTATATTGTGAGACTTTAGCTTATTTTATTAACGAAAATATTGCCCAAGCTTATGGAAGACCGCAATTATATGACGAGAAAAACTTCCTTAAAAGCCGGATAATCCGGTTTTATTTAGCCGAAACTAATTCTAATAGTAAAGAAGTTGTGCGAACTGTTGAAGCCTGGGATGATATTTTAGTGCGTTATATCACAAATGAACAAGGTGTTGTAGAAATTAGTGGTGCACGATTTGTTGCGCACTACGAACATGGTGCACTTAAAGAAATTTTTATTACCGCAGAAGAAGAAAAACCAGTAAGCGGCGAATACCGAACTCAAAAAGAGTTATGAATAATACTCTTACCCTTAAAGCACAGAATTTAATAAAAAGTTATAATCACCGTAAAGTTGTTAACGATGTTTGTCTTGAGATTTCCCAAGGTGAAATTGTTGGACTATTAGGGCCTAATGGTGCTGGTAAGACTACAACATTTCATATGATTATCGGATTTATTAAACCGGATGCGGGCAAGATTTATTTAGGTGACAAAGACATCTCTTATCTTGCAGTTTATGAACGTGCACGACTCGGTCTTGGTTACTTAGCTCAAGAGCCATCAATTTTCCGAAAGCTTACAGTCCAAGAAAATCTCTTAGCAGTTTTAGAATTTTTACCGGTGCCCAAAGAAAAATACGAATTGATTATTGATTATTATTTAACCAAATTTAATATTAAACATCTTGCTAAAAGTAAAGGCGAAAATCTTTCTGGGGGTGAGCGGCGGCGTGTTGAACTGGCTCGAGCTTTGCTTACCAATCCCAAGTTTTTATTACTTGACGAACCGTTTACTGGTATTGATCCGATTGTTCGCGCAGAAATTCAAGATATCATTAAAAGCCTAAAAGCAGAAAATATCGGAGTTTTAATCACTGATCATAATGTCCGAGAAACTTTAGAGATTACTGATCGAACTTATATTATGTATGACGGAAAAATTCTCATCTCTGGTAGTCCCCAAGACATCATTAACAATCCCGTTGCTCAAAAACACTATCTAGGCGAACGGTTTAGAATTTAAATGAACTAACAGGGTTATCATCAATTTATGATGAATGGTTTAAACTCTGATATTTTATTAAATCTCAAAGGATTAAGTAACGCTGAAGCTCAAGAACGTCTTAAAAAGTTTGGCTACAATGAACTTCCCGCTTCTCAACGCCGCACAATCTTTTATATTCTTAAAGAAGTGCTCACGGAACCAATGTTTGTTTTACTTTTGGCATTAAGCGGCATCTATTTTGCAATCG
>JANXBB010000032.1 GCA_025061975.1 Caldifarciminota bacterium
CCCGCCTAAAAAAGTAAACGTGCCTTTGCCGTATTTACCGTGAATATACTTAACTTCTTCAGTATTAGCAATTTCGCCTAGTATTATTACGTTTTTTTTGATTTTGTCACGCCGAAAACCACAGTTTTGGCCTAAAAATTCCTTTATTAATGCTACATGATTTTGAACAAGCATTGTAGGAATAGGATCAAACTTGGCAGAAAAATCAAACAGCGAAAAATAAACATCCGGACCGCGTGCTGTAGCTTCAAGATATGTGTCAATATCAGAGTGTTCATAAACATATGGATCAGTAACCGGTGTAAAATTTTCGAACGCTAAACATTTCGAATAATCTAGTTTAGACATATAATTTGGATCAACAGGGTCTCCATCAAAAACTTCAGGTACAATGTCGGTATTTTCTGCTGCATAAGCAATGTCAGGTGTATCAGTTGCTGAACACATTGCAAAAACCATACCACCAGATTCAATGTATTTCTTTATCTCTTTAGCTACAGCAAGCTTAAGTTTTGATACTTTACTAAAACCCAGGGCTTTGGCCATTTGTTTATTTATTAGGACCTCAGCTTGATACCAATCGGTATTATGATAAGAAGCGTGGAATTTTCCAAATTGTCCGGTAAAATCCTCATGATGAAGATGGAGCCAATCATATTTATAAAGCTTGCCCTCTAATACCTCTTTGTCCCATAACTTATCATAAGGAATCTGCGCATAATCTAATGCTAATTGAACAGCATCATCCCAAGGATCAGCAGTGGGTGAAACATAAACTCCGATCTTAGGCGCCTTTTCGAGTAAAATCGCATCCATGTTTTCTTGCTCGATAGTTTTCCGAATACTTATCTCCTCGCTTTCAGTAATATTAATGTACAAAACACCCCGTAACCGGCAGAGTTTCGCAATCTCTATATTATCAGGCATTAAAAACGAACCTCCCCGATAATTCAATAACCACTCAACCGGCATACCAAGCTCTAACGCTCGATATGCAATGCCGTACGCTTTTAAATGATCAGTTTGTGTTAAGTCCATGGGAATCAGTATCTTAGCATAAAGGAAACCTACACTCAAAGACAGGAGCAAAACTAAAATAGATTTAAACTTCATAAAGTGACTTTTGTTCCTATGTTTTTGTATTTCAAAGACTTAAGAATATTTTCAGGATTAGTAATTATTGCGGTTTTGGGTTTTGAGTTGTTTTTTAAAAAGTTAATGATTGCTTGGATTTTTGGTCCCATACTTCCTTCGGGAAAATGGTTATCTTTTTGATATTTAAGGAGTTGTGATAATTTTAGATTATATAGTGGTTTTTGATTGGGTTTGTTGAAGTTAAGGTAGACATTTTTGACGCCGGTTGAGATTATTAACAAGTCAGCGTCGATTAAAGTTGCTAAAAGTGCTGATGTGAGGTCTTTGTCGATTACTGCGGGCACCGGTTTGAGTTCGTTATTTTCGTTGATTACTGGAATTCCGCCTCCGCCGCATGTAATAACAATCGTATCGTTATCAAGAAGAGTACGGATCTCGTTTATTTCCACAATCTCTTTTGGGGTTGGTGAACTTACAAGCCGTCTAAAACCTCGGCCGGCATCTTCTTTCATAATCCAGCCAAATTCTTTTTCTAAGATTCGTGCTTCTTTTTGGCTATAAAATGGTCCGATCGGTTTTGTAAAATTGTTAAATGCTGGGTCGTTTTTTGAAACTACTACTTGGGTAATAACTGTCACCACATCTTTATTGATATTAAGTCTTTTAAGTTCGTTTTTTAAAGCGAGCTGAATCATATAACCAATAAGTCCTTGGGTAATGGCATTTGCAAACTCAAGCGATATTTCCGGGAGGTGTTTTCTTGTATAATAAGAACGAATTAACACATCACCAACTTGGGGTCCATTACCGTGGGTAATTGCCACTTTATAACCTAATTTTACTAGTTGAGCAATATTTCTGCATGTTAATCGGACAGTTTCCAGTTGTTCTTCGTAGCTTGGGGTCTTTTTTGAGTTTTTAATTAATGAGTTTCCCCCGATGGCTAAAACAACTTTTTTAGATGTGTTGTGAAGCATTTATTAAAATTCTATCTTAAATTACAACAACTGTCAACTTATTTAATTGCACTGCTGCTTACAAAAAGGCACTTGACACTGATAAATTGCTTTTTATAATATATCTTGCAATGAAGGTATTGATTTTTTTATTAACATTAATAATTTTAAGTTGTACATTACCGCCGATCGCTTTTAATTATTATTGTCCGCCGGTTCAACAAACCCCTCGTTCTTCCGAGTTTGGTTTTTCTTTGTCCGGTTATTTCACTTATAATCAGGCTAACCGAGGTTATTTCACGTATTTCCCGGTATGGTATCATAAAAGAATTAACGAGATAATAGATATTGGTGCACGAGGGTATTTTCTTACTACTTCAGGTGCGCTTGTCGGTCCGGAGCTTGCAATTAATCTTAAGCCGATTAAACTTATCTGCGGTTTTTACCCATTTTTATTTATAAGTTCTGATGGGCCGGGAATTTTTCCTTTTTATTATCAAGCAAGTATTGTAGTGGGCAATGAGAAGATTTATTTTGGGAGTATTGCATCGCCACTTGCGTTTGGAGCTCGTGCCGGAATTAACTTTCCACTTAATAATAATTGGGAGTTACGATCAGAACTTTCATACATACTACCCCCGTTTTGGATTAACGACGGATCGATACAAGGTCGAGCTGTAAGTTTAGGAATCGCTTTAGCAAAGATAAATCGATAGGTAGCTTAGAGCCAAAATCATAAGTAGAAAACTAGAAATTTTTGCGGATAACCTTGATACAATTAAAGTTTAATTCCTAACTCTTTATATTCTTAAAAACCTTAAAGTTTACGAAATAGTTTAGATGGAGCAATATAAACTTTGGTTTATCACTCAATTTAATCTCGTGCAAAATCACCTTAAAACAAAGAGGTCCGTAGGGGGCAGCGCTCAGTAATTTAACGCTATTTTATTACGAGGTATTGAGTTACATATAATTAACCCAAAATTGTCCTTGAAAAAAATATTACTGATCAGTAATATTTTACCATGAATCTTGCAGAATTAATTGGAGCAAAGTTGAGGGATTTTAGAAAAAATGCGCATCTGACTCAAAAAGATCTTGCGTTGCGTATGGGATTACAATTAAATGCCGGGCAGAGTTTTGTTTCTCGTTTAGAAAGTGGGCAGATAAAGAATCCTAATCTTAAGACCGTACTTAATTATCTTGATGCTTTGGGTGCAGATTGGGGGAAATTTTTTAGCGAACTTTTCTTGGAGCGTGGCGCATTAGAACACCGGCAATTGTCTAAAATAACGCCGTTACCTCTAAATGCTGAGCTTCAAAAGAAGCTTGAATATGAAAGTTGCTTGTATAAAACCAAAATTAGGCCTGAGCGTAAAAACCTTGTAAAATTAGACCGTAGGATTTTAAAGTTAAAAGTTAAAGATAAAGTAATAAGATATTTACAAAGTCTTTCGGTGTGTGATAAGTTATTAGCGCATTATTTAAAATTCGCTGAAGAGATTGTAGATGCTTATTTTATAACGAACTCCGATTTTAACTCAATTATTGCACGGTATAAAACAAAAGAGATTAATAGAAATTATTTAATAAGAATTATAAGTATCGTCGGCAAACTTTACCGTGCTCAAACCCGTAAGTTTGTAAAACCACTTTCGCATCACAAGCGAAGACAAATTACTGAAAAGTACATAAAAGCTCGGGCTGAATTTTTGCTTGTTGAAAAATCAGTACATAACTTACTTTCCGATTACGGATTAGTAGACAATGTTTATTACACTCAATATATGAATTTTGCTCGAAAAGCATATAAGATCTATCGCAAATATTATTTAACTGACCGAACACAATTAAACTTAAAGAATTTTGAATTGCTACTAACCTACGAAAACAAAGGACTTAAGAAAAATATTCTTGAGGAGATATTATTAAAAGTTGCTAGTAAAAACAATAATTTATAAATTTGGTGTTAAAGAAATTGTGAAAAGGCATTGACATATATATTAAATTAGGATATTCTATAAAATAAAAAGCCGCTATATATTTGATGAAATTGTCTGATTTAATAGCATTATACGAAAGGAAAAAGCAGATCTACGGAGAGAAAACTTATCAACACATATCAGAAATATTAAAAGAAGCAAAGGAAAAACACAAAGAAAATTGGTTAAAGAAACCTACAAAAACCGGCGATCACGAACAGTCATGGCGTGCATGGAAAGGAAAAAATTTAGAGAAATTGATTTACTATATTATAGAAAAAGAAGTAGAAAG
>JANXBB010000091.1 GCA_025061975.1 Caldifarciminota bacterium
ATATGGCGATATATTTAAATCATTTGAAGAGGCGGTATATGATGCTAATGAAGTTTTTTGCACACTTATAAATGAGAAAGCCGACATCGTAATTTGTGTGGTCCAACCACCCTATGATATTAATTTTTATCAAGCCCAGAAAGCGATGGAAAACGGTAAATTAGCGCTTAAAAAAGATGGGATACTAATTATAATTTCTGAATGCCGTGAAGGTGTTGGTGACGATGAATTTATAAAATTTTTTGATGGTGCTAAAACCCCTTATGAGGTTTTAATGAGAGTCGAAAAGAATTTTTTGCTAGGTGCGCAAAAATCTGCAAAATTAGCGGAGCTTTTAATGAATGCAGAAATATGGGCAGTAACGCCGATCGATGAAATTATAATAAAGAAGTTATTTATGCAGCCGTTTAGATCACTTGAGGAAGCTTTGGAAGAAGCTTTTAAAATAAAAGGACCAACTGCGAAAATTTATATTTTGCCCGATGCGAGCCTAACTGTTCCAATGCTTAATTATGCTTAAATAAGCATTCGGTTTAGTTGTGGATAACAAAGATTACTGTTGTTCCTTCGGATGTGTATTGTCTTATTGAGCGTCCATTGCCATCCATTCCAATAAGCCCCCAAAGTTGCGGTCGATTTGCTCCCGGCGGATACCAAACACCGTAGCGCATTTCGCCGGCATTATAACCATCTTCGTCATTTGGTCCATAAAGTTCAGTATTGCTGACATCGGAGGCATTTTCATACCAATCCGGATTAAATTCATCTGGTTCTAAATTGTTACCGGTCCAAGGATTTCTTGGCAACTTACCCATTACCGGAGGATCGGCATAAGGATCGCCACCAGGAAAATAACTGCCGTATTCGTCTTCATAAAAATCTTCAGCATAATAACCGCGTTCAGCATGGAAATATTCGATTACTTGAGCGACATTATACATGTTCATTTTCTGAGCGCCTATACGAGCACGTTCGCGAACAACATTATAGTTTGGAATTGACATTCCTAAAATAATACCTAAAATTAAGATTATGATCAGGGTTTCAATTAAAGTGAAGCCCTTTTCTTTGTAAATGGATTTATTAATCATTTGGTTAGATTTTAATTCTAAGAAACAATTCTGTCAATAGGCTCTTAAATAAATTCTGCCCGGACATAAGGCTTGTTGGTTAAATTAATAACATTGGAAGTTACTGTCGTCGTATAGGGGACAGTTGGAGATACGGTCTTCGGGAAATCCTTTAATAGCATTACCAAAACTTTTGGGATAATTTTTAGACCTAAAATAATTTTCGACATTAAAAGCTATTGTTATCCCACCAGTTAAATGTAGTAATAGATATATGAGGGCAGTCAATAGAGTTTTTAAAACTGTTATATGTTGTTGACATTTATTATTTTTACACGTATAATTTTAGTTTAATGAAAACTTAAAAATTTTCAATGGAGGCAAAACATGAAACAAGAAACTAAAAAAACCGAAGTAAAACAAGAAAAAATTACCATCTCGGTAATTAAAGCTGATATTGGTGGATATGTGGGTCATTCATCATCTCATCCGGAAATTTTAGAAAAAGCGCGTGCACTTTTAGCTAAGGCTCAAAAAGAAAAATTAATAGTTGATTTCTGTGTGACGAGCTGTGGCGATGATTTAGAATTAATTATGAGTCACCGTAAAGGTTGTGATGCAAAACAGATTCACGGACTCGCATGGGAGGTATTTGAAGAATGTACTGCACTTGCTAAAAAGCTTAAGTTATATGGTGCAGGGCAAGATTTGCTTTCAGATTCGTTTTCCGGAAATGTTAAGGGAATGGGGCCTGGAGTTGCTGAAATGGAATTTGTTGAGCGCAAATCCGAGCCGTTTATTGTTTTTATGGGCGATAAATGTGCGCCTGGTGCTTGGAATTTTCCGCTTTTTAAGATTTTTGCCGATCCGTTTAACACTATTGGATTAATTATTGATCCATCAATGCATGACGGGTTTAAATTTGAAGTGCATGACATAAAAAGCGACAAAAATTTTATACTTGCAACACCCGAAGAAATGTATGACTTGTTAGTACTTATTGGATCTGCCGAAAACTATATAATAAAAGCGGTGTATACCAAAAAAGGTGAAATTGCAGCGGTAAGTTCAACACAAAAGTTATATTTAATAGCTGGGCGATATGTGGGCAAAGACGATCCGGTATTAATTGTTCGAAGTCAAGCTGGACTTCCGGCAATTGGGGAAATTTTAGAACCTTTTGCTTTTCCTCATTTAGTAACCGGTTGGATGCGTGGTTCACATTATGGTCCACTTATGCCGACTTCACAAAAACAAGCTAATCCTTCTCGTTTTGACGGACCGCCGCGAGTGATTGCATATGGTTTTCAACTTGCAAACGGTAAGTTAATTGGCCCCCGTGACATGTTTGACGATCCTTCATTTGATTATGCCCGTTATGAAGCTAATCGAATTGCAAATTACATGCGGGCTCATGGACCTTTTGAACCGCACCGGTTACCGTTACCGGAAATGGAATACACAACATTGCCTGAAGTGTTAAAAAAACTTCAAGAGCGGATAAAGTAATATTCTAGTTTTGTTTAGTCCTTAAAGATTTTCTGATGATTCGAATTGACGGATCATTCGGAGAAGGTGGAGGACAAATATTACGTACCGCACTTGCATTATCGGCGGCGCTAAAAGTCCCTTTTGAAATAGTAAATATTCGAAAGAAGCGAAAACGTCCCGGTCTTTTGCCTCAACATTTAACTGCAGTGAATGCGGTTGCTAAAATCTGTAATGCTGAAGTAACAGGCAACAAATTTGGTTCTACAGAGCTTGTTTTCCGACCTCAAGAGATTAGAGCCGGTGAATATGAATTCGATGTTGCCTTTGAACGCGGAAGTGCTGGTGCAACTACTTTAGTGGCTCAGGCAATTTTGCCGGTATTAATGCTTACTGAGAGTAAAGTAAAAATTAAAGGCGGGACCCATGTGCCTTATAGTCCACCATTCGATTTTCTGAAAGAAATATTGATTCCTCATCTTAATCAAGGGGCAATTTTATTTGATGCCCGACTTATCAGGTATGGTTTTTATCCGGTAGGAAGAGGCGAAATTATTATCAATTTTTTCCCATGCCAAAACTTTAATGGGATTTCTTTAGTTTTAGAGCGAGGTTCATTAAAGCAACTATCAATAACAGCCAAAGTTGCCCATTTACCAATTTCTATCGCTTCGAGACAGATTGATGAATTAGTAAAATTAATCAATACTGAATTTCCTAATTTGAATATCAAATCAGAGGCAGAAACTGTAATTGCAGCATCGCCTGGAACTTATCTGTTTTTGAAAGCAGAGTTTTCCAATATTACTGTTGGATTTTCAGGACTTGGGGAAAAAGGTAAACCCGCTGAAATGATTGCTCATGAGGTATATGAGAACTTTAGAAATTATTTATTGTCGCCCGATAGTGTATACGAACATCATTTAGCAGATCAAATATGTATTTTTGTGGCTCTCAGTCGTTTTCGCTACGGAAAACGGATTGAACCGATTGTTATTAAAACCGACCGCGTTACCGAGCATTTACAGACCAATATTTGGTTAATTCAACAATTTATTCCCGGTTTCCAACCGCTTGTAAAATCACCGGCTTTATAAAAAACTTGACTATCAAATAAGTTTTTTTTACAATACGAAAAAGCTACAAAAGCACATATGAATTTGCGATTAGGTAGGATAAAGAGTCGTTTGAAAACAAATAGTCTAGATGCATTGCTTGTAACATCAGGATATAATCTTACTTATTTATGTGGATACACTGGTTCTAATGGTATGCTTTTAGTATTTAAGGAGGGCCGTTCAATATTTTATACAGATTTTCGCTATGAAGAACAAATTAAAACGGAGCTAAAAGGATGTGGGTATAAAATTCTTAATCGCAACTTAATTGATAATTTTCCTGTTGAGGATTTAAAACGTATAACTTCTTTAGGATTTGAGGCTAATCATTTAACATATAGAAATTTTCTAAGTCTAAAGAAACAACTTAAAAGCAAGATTAAACTTATCCCCCAAGAAAATTTTGTTGAGCAGCATCGGATGATTAAAGATCAGATTGAGCTAAGGACCATTCGTGAAGCAGTGACTTATACTGATAAAGTATTTATGGAAGTATTAAAATTAATAAAACCCGGGATATCAGAACGGGACTTAAGCAGCGAAATAAACTACCGATTTACAAAGTTAGGCGATCTATCATTTCCGACAATTGTTGCCTTTGGTGAAAATTCTAGCAAACCTCATGCGACACCAACAATGCGTAAGTTAAAAAAGAATGATGTAATTTTATTTGATCTGGGGTTACGATATCAAAATTACTGTGCTGATATGACACGAACAGTTTATTTCGGTAGAGCGCCTAAAAAATTTAAAGAAATTTATCAAATAGTATTAGACGCGCAACTAAAAGCTATTGATTTTATAAAAGATGGAGTTTTAGCAAAAGATGTTGATTTTTGTGCGCGGGAGGTTATTAAAAATGCCGGTTTTGGAAAATTTTTCGGTCATGGTCTAGGGCACGGAGTTGGACTTGCTGTTCACGAATTACCGACGGTATCTGCACAAAGCAAGGATGTGCTTAAAATCAATATGGTGGTAACGGTCGAACCGGGAATATATTTACCTGAGGAATTTGGAATTAGAATAGAAGATATTGTAGTAGTAAATAAAACTGGTTGTGAAGTATATACAAAAACTTCTAAGGAGTTAATTGAACTATGATTACACCAAATGATTTTTACAATGGTTTAATAATTCGTTATAAAAACGAAATTTGGGAAGTAATTGAGTTTGGTCGCGTAAAAATCGCTCAACGACGAGCGTTTGTACGAACCAAGTTAAAGAACTTACTTACCGGACGTGTAATTGAAGAAAATTTTGCTTCCGATGAAAATATTGAGGACATATCAGTTGAACGGAGAAAATGTCAGTATCTATATAATGATGGCGATGTTTACCATTTCATGGATTTAGAGTCCTACGATCAATTTGGATTATCAAAAGAAATTTTGGGGGACAAGATTTATTACCTGACCGAAAATTTAGAACTCGACGTAATATATATTGAAGGTCGTCCATTTACTGTCCAAGTACCTACTTTTGTTGTTCTAAAAGTTGTTGAAACTGAACCTGATTTTAAAGGGGATACTGCTACTGGTGGGGGAAAGCCTGCTAAATTGGAAACCGGATTAATTGTCGATGTTCCATTTTTTATAAATGTTGGAAACTTAGTCCGTATTGACACACGGGATAATTCTTACGTAGAGCGAGTAGGTTAAAGATAAGATGTTTAATAAAATTTTGATTGCGAATCGCGGAGAGATTGCTGTTAGAATAATAAGAGCTTGTCAAGAATTAGGTATAAAAACTGTAGCAGTGTTCTCCGAGGCCGATCGTAATGCACTTCATACTATTCTTGCAGATGAAAAAATTTGCATCGGGGGGCCACATGCTGAAGACAGTTATTTAAACATTACTCGAATCTTATCTGCAGCTGAAATTACCGGGTGTGATGCAATACATCCGGGTTACGGTTTTCTTTCCGAAAATCCCGATTTTGTAGATGCCTGTGAAGCATGCAATTTAAAGTTCATCGGTCCTAAGTCATCAGTAATTAGACTGATGGGTGATAAAATAATGGCACGAAAAAAGATGAAGGAAGCGGGCTTAGATGTTTTACCGGGTTCTACAGAAGCTGTTGAGTCAATCCGCGAGATAAAAAGTATTGCATCGGAAATTGGTTATCCATTAATTATAAAAGCCGCTGCTGGCGGTGGTGGGAAGGGTATGCGAGTTGTTCGACATGAACGTGATTTAGAAGCAACGGTCAAATTAGCCCAAGCAGAAGCAAAGGCTAGTTTTGGCGATGAGCGTGTATATATTGAAAAATATATAGAAAATGCTCGCCACATTGAGGTCCAAATTATTGGCGATTCCTTTGGGAATATTACACATTTGTTTGAGCGTGAATGTTCCATTCAAAGAAGGTACCAAAAACTTATTGAAGAAGCCCCATCACCTTTACTTGACGAAGAAGCACGTAGAGATTTATGTGCGAAAGCAGTAAAAGCTGCTCAGTATATAGGTTATGAAAATGCCGGTACCATGGAGTTTATTGCAACCCCGGATAAGCGATTTTATTTTTTAGAGATGAACACTCGAATTCAAGTGGAGCATCCAGTGACTGAAGAAATTACTAATGTTGATATTGTTAAAGAGCAGATTTGTATTGCTGCAGGCGAAAAGTTATCGATAAACGAAAATGTTTGTCGGAAACCATTAGGATGGGCATTAGAATGTCGGATAAATGCCGAGGACGAAGAAAGAGATTTTCTTCCAACTCCCGGAAGAATTCAAGATTTACGGTTTCCAGGTGGTCCTAAAGTACGAATAGATTCATTTATCTATTCAGGATATGAAATAGTGCCCTATTATGATTCTTTGATCGCTAAGTTTATTACTTGGGGCAATACTCGAGAAGAAGCAGTCCGGCGGATGGAACGAGTTCTACGAGAAACAATAATATCTGGTATTAAAACCTCAATTCCTTATTATTTACGGATATTAGCACATCCGGATTTCCGCCAAGGAAATTTATCAACTAAATTAATAGATATGATCAAATGAACGAATACGACAAAAATTTACAGACTGACGAATTTACCTCTGACTCAAATTCGCTATCAAAAGTTTTTGCTACACGGCTACAAAAGATAATTATTCAAAACGACGTGGAACTTATAGAATATGCCAAAAATTATCAGAAGCATTTACAAAACTTTATACGAATATCATATTCAAATTCAAAATCTGTTTGGACTTGTCCTTTATTTTATAACGAAGGTGTATTAGTTCGTTATCATCGTTGTGAATTTGATAATATTGATTCCTTTCAAAAACATTTAGAAATTCTGCGAGCTGAAGCCGAAGCAATTTTAATACACAATAAGTTGGGTTTCTGTAGCATTTCCGAGTCGGAAAAGGAATATTATACAAAACGTGCCTTAGGAATATTGCCTGAAACTGCAGCAGACCAATTTCGTGAGATTGTAATTTTTAATGCATTTAAAAAATATCGCGATTTAAAGGAACTTTTATTAAATGTCCAGGACATACAAACTCTAGGGTTGTGCATTAGTAAAAGTTACGGAGAAAGTTTAGCACTTATATTTTTTCTTTTACTTCACAGTGGTGTGGATGTGACAAATGAATTCAAATATTATGGACAAAAACTTGATTTCATTTTTAATAAACTAATCTCTTCACCAGAACTTAGAGAAGTTTTTGACGGGCGAACTTATGATAACACATTTCACAGCAGGTATGTTTTGTTAACAAAACTACGCGAAGTAATCGACAAAAAATTTCCGAGAAGGGTAAAAAACAATAACGTAATTTCTTTCGCTACATTTTTAGAAAATGTTGTTAGTAATATTCATGAAATAGAAGCTTCTGAATTTTTATTCGCTGCTCTTGATAGCTTTCTTCTGTCAAAATTTGGTTTTGATACTGAATTTGTTATCATAGATAACAAAATACACGTTGAGATTATTCTACCAGAACGAGTATTATATTGGGACCCTATTCATAATACTTCGTTGAATTACCAAAAGCCTATCATTAAATATCGAGGTAATTACCAGCTTATTATAGCCTTTATTTTGGCTCAAACAGCTCAATATTATTTTCAATTTAAAAAAGAATTAGAACGAGCTGTAGTTTATTATAAAAATGCTATTTGTTTATTTCAAAATTATCCGGATTTTTATAAAGAACTAGCGCAAATTTATCTTAAAAATAATCAATTTAAATTAGCAATTGATACGATAAAACACGGGCTAGAGATTTTTCCTGACGATGCTAGTTTTTATTATTTTTTAGGAGTTGCATATTATATGAACAAAGAACTTGAGTTAGCAGTTATTAATTTCCGGCGAGCGATTTCAATGCGTCCCAATTACGTTGAGGCTTTAAATAACCTCGCAATTTGTTATACTGAGATGCAGAAATATGATCAGGCTTTAATTATTTATCAGCAATTACAAAAAATTGCCCCTGATTATTTTTTAGTGTTTTATGGTATCGGTAATATCTATTACGCACTTAAAAACTATTATCAAGCTGTAATCTATTATCAACGAGCAATCTCTTTAAATCCGAAATCTGAAGAAAGCCTATATAATCTTGCTCAAACTTATTACGAATTAGGCGAAGTCGATAAAAGTATAAAAACTTACAAAAAGCTTATCCAGATAGCTCCAAATCATGCTCGAGCCTGGTATAATTTGGGAGTTATTTATCGCGATAAAGGTATGAAAAAAGAAGCAGTTAAATGTTTAGAACGCGCTATTAAACTTAATCCTAATCTTTTACGATAATAATTTTGCTTTTTTGAAATACAACTTCATGATATCAAAGTTACGGGTAGAACATTATCGTTGGTTAGAGATCGAGGTAAGTCGTTTAAATCCTCTTATAGGGTGTGGTTTAGTGTTGTCAAAAATTCCCAGGTTTTACGGAAGTGAATCGTTTCACCGAGTTATAGAAGGGTATCGAATAAAAAAATTGTATGCTGATAGAATATCACAAAAACTTCTCAATAACGAAAACATAGTTGAGATTTTTTGTAAGAACGCTTTGAGTGGTATTCCACTTGGCGAAAATTTTCGAACTGTTTTTTATAATTATCACGCTATTC
>JANXBB010000092.1 GCA_025061975.1 Caldifarciminota bacterium
CTTCTCGATTTAAGGGGATTGATGCATTAGCCAACAAGGTTTTCAACCTCCCAGTAAAGATAGCTACAATGCCCATTAGTTGTGAAGACCCTAATTTTGACAGTTCCTACTTAACTGCACTGGGTATAATTAATTTCGCAATATCTGGCGATGACTTATATCTTCCTAAATCTGAAGGACTTTTTTCCTCTTTAGTAAATAAAATACGAGAAATGTTTCTATAAAACAAATTTACAAGAAAGGAGAAAAAATGTTTGAACCAATAGAAGAAAAAAAATTAGCACGAATAGCCGTCATCGGCATAGGCGGTGCCGGTAATAACGCAATTAATCATATGATCGAAGCCAAATTAACTGATGTCGAATTTTTTGCAATTAACACCGATCTTCAAGCTCTTTCAATGAATCACGCTGAAAATAAAATTCAAATTGGAGCACAAATAACCGGGGGACTGGGTTCGGGCGGCAATCCGGATTTAGGAAGAAAAGCATGTGAGGAAAGTCTCGAAGTAATTAAGGATATTTTAACCGGATATGATCTATTATTCTTAACATGCGGAGAGGGTGGGGGTACCGGAACCGGAGCTACTCCATTAATTGCTGAAGTAGCAAAAAATCAAGGGGCACTGGTAATCGCTGTTGTCACAAAACCATTTGAATTCGAAGGAGAAAAACGAATGAGTCAAGCCATTAAAGGAATCAATGATTTAAAAGATAAGGTAGATACTTTAATAGTAATTCCAAATCAAAAATTATTAAATGTTTTTCCTGAAATACCGTGTTATGAAGCCTTCCGTTTGGCTAACGAAGTACTTCTAAACGCTGTCCGCGGTATTTCTGACTTAATCACAAAACCCGGACTAATTAACATAGATTTTGCAGACGTTCGAAACGTTATGTTAGAACGCGGACGAACTTTGATTGCTTCGGGAGTTGCGAGTGGCGAAGGACGAGCAACTACTGCTGTTCAAGAAGCTTTAAATTCGCCATTGATTGAAGAACTTAATATCAAAACTGCAACCAAAATACTTTTAAATATCGCCGGTGATAATAGTTTGACTTTACAAGAAATTAATGAAATAGCAAGTACTATTAATAGAGCAACAAATGGAAATGCGGATATTAGATTTGGCGTTACAAGAGATCCTTCCTTAAAGAATTCTCTACGTGTAACGTTAATCGCTACGGGTATAGAAGAATCTCTACCTACATCGCGGGAACTATTAAATCTTATTGCTAATTCAGAAACATTCATTAAATCAGCATCGATAGATAAAAAAATAGTGATTGATAAGTATAATTTTGATATTCCTCCGTTCATCCGAAATCAGCTGGATTAGAATAATTTTTAAACTCAGCTTTATCTTTCTTTATTAATAAACGGTGTTACTAAATCAATCGGGATCGGGAAAATAATTGTTGAATTCTTCTCGGTAGCTATTTCCGTTAAAGTTTGTAAATATCGTAGTTGAACAGAAATTGGAGTTTTCGCAAGCATTTCGGCTGCTTTTGTCAATTTCTCCGCCGCTTCGTATTCACCATCGGCATGAATTATTTTTGCCCGTCGCTCCCGTTCCGCCTCTGCCTGTCGCGCAATTGCTCTTCGCATTGACTCAGGAATGTCAACGTGTTTAATCTCGACCATTGAAACTTTAATCCCCCAAGGATCAGTTTGCTCATCGATAATTTTTTGTAATCGATGATTAATCATTTCCCTTTTGGTTAGAAGATCATCTAACTCATACTCTCCAAGTACGCTACGAAGAGTTGTTTGGGCAATCTGTGATGTGGCATATTGATAATTTTCAACCTCAGTTATTACCTTAGCCGGATCCATAACTCGAAAATATGCTACTGCATTTACACTTACTGAAATATTATCTCGAGTGATAATATCTTGCGGGGGAACATCTAACGTAACGATCCGTAAACTTACCTTAACCATTCGATCAATAAAAGGAATCAGAATTACTAGGCCCGGACCTTTTACTCCGATTAGTCGTCCTAAACGAAAAACAACACCGCGCTCATATTCACGAAGAATTCGAATCATTGATGAGAAAATAATAAGTAGAAAAATTAATATCCCTATTAATAGATACATCGTATCCTCCTTTATTTATCCTTTGTTTGAAATATCACTTATTATTTGCTCCAATAATCCTTTTATTATAATTAATTCTTTCTGAATCAAAGCAACAATATCACTATTATTTATAGTCTTATCGACAACTTTTCCGGCAAAGATTTCATTAAAACTATGCTTTGAAAATTGCGACAACCTTTTTTTTACCCCGGCTAAACTTAATTTATCGCGTAGCCGTAATTGTTTAATCAATAAAATTTTGTTAATATCATCTTGAGTATATAAATACTTACCCGATTTATTCTTTTTTAAATGAATTTTATATGCCTTTTGCCAATATTTTATAGTTTGTGAAGATATTTTTGTAATTTTGGATACTTCACTAAGTGTGTAAAATCTTTCTGCAGTTTTATCTGGAAACGAATTGCCATAATTTTTTTTGTTCATTTTTTATTTAACCTCATATTTTAACGGTCGAGCCATTAATTTTTTTACTATTCGATCTATCTCAGCACGTTTATAAATAATTTCATACATGGCTTCTGCAATTGGAACTTCAATCCGCAACTTATTGGCAAGTCTATAAACACTTAAAACCGTCGTTAATCCCTCTATTACACCGATAGATTGGTTAATTATTTCTTCCAATTTCATACCTAACCCAATTTTTTCTCCTAATCGACGGTTTCTCGAATATTCTGAATACGCAGTTACAATTAAATCCCCCACTCCAGCAAGTCCAGCAAACGTCATTGGATTAGCATTAAAAGCGACACCTAAACGAATCATTTCGTATAAACCACGTGTTAATACAGCAGCCTTAGCATTAGCCCCTAATTTTAAACCGTCGCAAATACCTCCCGCAATTGCATAAATATTTTTTAATGCTCCGCCTAATTCTGTCCCTACAACATCGTTTTGAGTATATATTCGAATTGTATCCGAGGACAGAATATTTTGTATAGCTTCTGCTGCCTCAAGATCATTTGATGCGACAACTAAAGCTGTTGGTACATTACTAACTATTTCATATGGTATTCCAGGACCACCTAATACAACAATTTTACATCCAGTGAAAAATTCATTTAATATTTCTGACATTCGTTTATTGGTAGTATTTTCTAATCCTTTAATAGCACTAACCAAAATAGAACGATTATTATAAAAAGTCGTTTTAAATTTTGACATTTTCACTAAAACGTTTCTTAATACTTGTGCGGGAACTGCAAAAAAAATTATCTCTGAGTGTGCCATAACTTCTTCTAAATTTTTTGTTACATTTAGGTCTTCAGGAAATTCTGTATCAGGGGGGAAATCTAATAATAATTTTCTTTTATGTTCGTCAATATCTATTTCCTCTCGAGGTTCCCAAAGAATCACTTCTTTCTTTTTACGATACAAAAGTATTGCTAAAGTAAAAGCCCACCGTCCCGCGCCGATAAAAGCAATTCGCATAAGTTAGGTATTTTTTCTAAAAATTTTTGTAAAATCAAACTTAGGTTCAGTTCGATTTACCAGCCGAACAATATTCTGAGCATGGCGGACAATAATCAATATTCCAATTCCAATGCTTAATATTAATAATAATTTGTTTTGAGGATTAAAACTCCCTACAAGAATTGGTAAGCTTATACTAAAAATTATTGATGCTAAGGATACATAACGAAACAAAATAAGAACTAAACTGTATATTAAAATTCCAATTAACAACGCCTTAGGAATTAAAGCCAATATAACACCAATTGTCGTTGCAACTCCTTTTCCTCCTCGGAAATATAACCATGGTGTAAAAATGTGCCCTAAAATAGCACCTACGCCTGCAAAAATAGCAATATTGCCAAGACTTTTTGTAAAAAAAGTCGGTAGAAATCCTTTAAGCATGTCTAACAAAAAGACTGGAATTGCATATTTAGGTCCTAAGTTCCGATAAACATTAGTAAAACCGATGTTTTTACTTCCATGTTTGGTAATATCAATTCCTTTTAGCCGAGAAATAAGATAGCCACAAGGAATACTACCGCAAAGAAAACCTATAAAAAAAAATATTAAAATCTGTATGGAATAATCTGCCACAATATATTTTATCTCTCAGCAAAACGACTTTTTATACCCATTTCAACCATTTCCCGGAGTGCTCGTGGATCAAAAGCATTTGCTAGTGCGGTCTCAAAGGTAATTAATCCACTCCGATAATGTTCGGCAAGAGCCATATCAAAGGTGCAACTACCTTCAGAGATCGCTGATTGAATTGCTGAAGGCAAGTGCTCAACTTTACGTTCGCGAATCAGATTTCGCACCGCTGGAGTTGCAATCATAATTTCAAATACCGCAATTCGTCCACGACCAGTTGCTCTGGGAACTAACCGTTGAGCAAAAATTGCAAGTAATGATATCGAAAATTGAACCCTTATCTGATCCCGGATCTCCGGGGGAAATATATCAATAAATCGAGTTACTGTCTCGGAAGCGTTAGTAGTATGAAGAGTACCAATTACCAAATGTCCGGATTCTGCAGCCCAAATTGTAGCTTCAGCAGTCGCAATA
>JANXBB010000096.1 GCA_025061975.1 Caldifarciminota bacterium
GTTATTCAGGTATTGGAATAGGTAATATTAATAAGTGGCGCACAACCGCTAACGGTTCACTTGAGATGGTAATTGCAGGTGGAACAACCGGTTCACAGTATCCGTTCCTTTATCAGCAAACACTTCAATTTAATAATGACGCAACCTTAACAGGAATCTCGTTTGTTCCATCAGTGCCAATTATTGGCGATGAGGTTACAGTTCGGATCACAATTACTAATACCGGTTATCAGCCGATTTCAACACTTCCGGTTTATTATCGCTATGGAAATAATCCTCTGGTAAGTGAACTAGTGACATTTGATCCGCCACTTAACTATACGCAGTCTGCTACTTATGACTTTGTTGCAAAAATTGGGCCACTACAAGATACTGTGACTGTTGCGGTTAAATGTTCATTAGGATTAGCCGGCGATCAATATGTTGCTGATGACTTTGGTACTGCAAACCTTAAAGCATATTACACATTAGCTGGAACTTACACCGTTGGTTTAAGCGGTGATTATTCAACAATTACTGCGGCACTAACTGATTGGCGCGAGCGTGCAATTACGGGCAATGTCACATTTGAACTTATTAATGCATCATATACATCAGAAACTTACCCGTTAACAATTAATGCGCCTAAAGGATATCGTGGTGGCAACTGGAACTTAACAATTAAACCGGCAACTGGCGTCTCACCAACAATTGAAGCTTCCAATGCAACCGCGATCTTTGATTTAAACGGTGTTGTGCGAGTTACAATTGATGGTTATAACGGCGTAACTAATGCCCTTACAATCTCTAATACCAATACATCAGGTGCGACAATTAGATTTATTAATGGCGCATCATATAATACAATTACCAATTGTGTGATTAAGGGTGTGGTGACAACTTCAACCAGTGGTATTATCTTATTCTCTACTTCAACTGCGGCAACGGGTAATAATTATAATACGATTAACAACTGCGACATTACCTCAGGTGCAACTTTTGCAGCAAATGCGATTATTGGAAACGGTAGCGCATCTCCGCGTTGGAATCAATATAATACAGTTCAGAATTGCCGAATTTACGACTTCTCAGCCAACGGCATTTACGCTTATGCTAATGAAAATTACTTTACTTACAAAAATAATGAGATTTATACTACAAGGCAGCAGACATCCACAGGAATTAATGGAATTAACGTTTATGGTACTACTACTTGGGGTGATATAATTGGCAACAAGATTTATGATTTCTGGACATCAGGTTCGTCACCAATTTTCCGGGGTATCTATCTCTTTTACGCTTCAACTACTATTCCGACCAACGTTGTTAATAATATGATTTATCTTGATGCCGCAAGGAATCACAGCACGGCAACAATTTATGGTATCCACGAGAGATCAGGCACCGGTTATATCTTTAATATCTACTACAACTCAATCTATATTGGTGGCACCGCAACATCGGGTTATGGTTATGGTATTTATCGGGGCTTTCAGAGCACAATGAATGTAAGAAATAATATTATCTATGTTGCCCGTTCCGGTGGCTCGGGTCAATATGGTATCTATGCTTTTAATACCGGTAGTGGCTTTGTCTCTAATTATAACGATATCTTTGTGCCCAATGGACATGTTGGTTATTGGAATGCTAACAGAACAGACTTAGCTGCATGGCGTGCAGCATCAAATCAAGATGCTAACTCCATCAGTGCTAATCCGGATTTTGTTTCGGCAACTAATCTTCATATCAATACCAACTCGCTAACAGTTAACCGTAAAGCAACACCAATTACCGGTATTACTACTGATATTGATGGTGATGCGCGTCATCCTAATTATCCAGATATTGGTGCTGATGAATATACACCAATAGCACCTTCGGCGCCAACTCTTGTTTCGCCGGCATCAAATGCTCAGAATGTTCCGCTTACTGGCAATTTAGTATGGACTGCAGGCGCTCTCAACGAGTACTTTGATGTCTATTTAGGTACTACTAATCCACCACCGAAAGTTGCTTCATTCGTTAGCGGAACTGTTTATCCGTATTCCGGTCTTCAAGTCTCAACCAAGTATTATTGGAAGATTGTAGCCTGGAATGACACTGGACCTTCTGATGTCGGTTATGCTGAATCACCAGTAGATAGCTTTGTAACTGCTAATCCACCAAATGCACCATCTAATTTACAAATTACAATTACCGGCGCAACTACCTTAGAAATGGAGTGGACTGATAATTCTACTGATGAAGATTCGTTCTTTGTTTATCAATCAACTAACGGTATAAATTATACCAAGATCGCATCACTGGCAGCTAATACGACAACTTATGGTGTCTCAGGCCTTACGCCTAATACGCGCTATTGGTATGAGGTAAGAGCGTTTAATATTAGCACAGGTTTATCTGACCCGGCACGAGATGATGATTGGACTTGGGCTGAAGTGCCTGGAGCATTGACTATCTCAGGGGTTTCTTATACAAAACTCAAAATTACGCTTAACCTTGGTAATAATCCTGCAACAACTGAGTTTGTCGTTAGGGTGCGGTATGGAAGCGAAACCAGATATGTAAATCCTCTAACTGGTGCACTCAGCACAACAGAAATTTGGGGCAATTATGCACAATTCGGTGGCGCTCAAGGCAAAATGGTTATTGGTCTTATGCCTAGCATAACTTACACATTTGATGTCAAAGCTCGCAATGGTGCCGGTATTCAAACTGTTTACGGACCGGTAGCTGAAGCCACAACACTTGCACCGCTTACATTACCGTTTAGTGAGTCATTTGAAGCTACTACATTCCCACCAACTGGTTGGGATAGTGTAACTGTAGTTTATGTGTCCGGAACTCGAGCACAATTCAGCCGAGTAACCTCAGGTAGTAATCCAACGTGTTCACCTTATAATGGAAGTGCAATGGTTATGTTTAATTCCTATTCAGCTAGTTCTGGTAATCAAGCACGACTTTGGACACCACCGATTACGCTTAATGGTAATTTAATCAAACTTCGTTTTGCTATGTATCATGACCCGGGTTATCCAACTAACTATGACTCGCTCTATGTAGAAATCTCCACTGACTATGGTCTGAGTTGGACCGTGCTTGGAGGATACGGGCGATATGCTGCAACTGCAGCTTGGTCAGTTAAAGAACTCAGTCTTGATGCCTATGTTAATCAAACGGTTTTAATCGGCTTCCGTGGTGTCAGTAAATATGGCAATAACATCTTCTTTGATTATGTGCAAATTCAGAGTTATGTTGATGCTCAAGTTTCAGCAATTACTGTGCCTCCGGAAGGCACAATTGGTGGTGCACCGATTACCCCGCAAGTGACAGTAAAGAATAACGGCGGTATGGCAACAGATATTCCTGTGACTGCCGAAATCTGGACCGCACCAGCTGTACTCATTGAAGGCTTTGAAGGCACAACCTTCCCACCAACTGGCTGGGTTGTTTATAATGCCGATAACGGCACTCAGCAATGGTCAAGAAATACTACCTATCCAAGAACGGGCACAGCTGCGGCAAGTTGCCGATATGAGTCGTCAACACTACAAAATAACGACTGGCTTGTTACTCCACGAATCACAGTGCAACCTAATGCAGTGTTAAAATTCTGGTATCGTAACACTTCAACATCTACACCGAGTGATCAATTAGTTATCCGACTCTCAACTACAGATAATGCAATCACAAGCTTTACTACAGTGCTTGATTCCTTCAGTGTGTCTACGCTTACTTATACAGAAAAAGTTATTTCGCTTAATTCTTATGCTGGTCAGAATGTGTATATCGCATTTGTGAATCGAGGATTATATGCTTGGACGCTATTAATTGACGATGTCTATATTGGTCCTGAGCCGCAACTACTTTATACTGCTCAAACTACGGTTCCGAATGTTCCAGGCTTAGGTGGCACTGGTGAAGCTTACTTTACTCCGCAATGGACACCACCAGCAACCGGTACATATCTCTTTAAGGCGTATACAACACTTACTGGAGATATGAATCCGGCTAACGACTTAATGACAAGAACCTTCTCAGTGGACCTCATACCACCGGCAGTGCCCACATTAACATCACCTGCCAATAATAGCAGAACTAATGATCAGACACCACGCTTTGAGTGGTCGCAAGTTGCTGATGCCGTTCAGTATCATATCTTAGTTGACGACGATAACAATTTTGGTTCACCTGCGATTGACGAATATACTTCTAACACTTATTGGGAAGTTCAAGAAGGCGATGAGCTTGGTGAAGGCACTTATTATTGGAAAGTTCAAGCTAAGGATGCTTATGGCAACTGGTCTAATTTCTCAACTCCATGGAGCT
>JANXBB010000104.1 GCA_025061975.1 Caldifarciminota bacterium
AATGAAAAACGACCAGGCTTATATCCGCGCATTTTAGCTTCTTTAGTTTGAGCAAAAAGCTCGCGAATTGGCGTAAAAACATTGGTATAAGTTGCCGGATTAGAACGCGGCGTTCGGCCTATGGGAGATTGATCAATATTAATTACTTTATCAATCTTATCAATATTCAGAATAGCATCATGCGCGCCGGCTCGAATTTTAGAATTATAAAACACCTCTGCGAGCTTATTATATAAAATGTCAAAAATCAAAGTGCTTTTACCCGAACCGGAAACACCGGTAATACATACAAAAAGTCCAAGAGGAATTTTAACTGTTATATTTTTTAAGTTATTTTCCCGTGCTCCCTTAATAATTAAAAAGTCGCCGCGCGGTTTTCGCCGAACCGCAGGCAGTGGAATTGTTTTCTGTCCACTGAGATATGCACCAGTAAGTGAGTGGGAATTTTGCATAATCTCCTCAGGAGTACCAACAGCAACAACTCGCCCGCCGTTTTCACCGGCACCCGGCCCTAAATCAATTACATAATCAGCATTTCTAATGGTCTCCTCATCATGTTCAACTACAATCACGGTATTTCCTAAATCGCGCAATTGAAGCAAAGTTTGCAGAAGTTTACGATTGTCACGTTGGTGCAGTCCAATACTTGGTTCATCTAAAATATAAATAACACCAACTAAACCTGATCCAATTTGAGTTGCAAGCCTTACGCGTTGTTCCTCACCCCCACCTAAAGTATCAGTTCTCCGATCTAAAGTCAGATAATCAAGCCCTACTGATATCAAAAAACTTAATCGGCGGGTGATCTCTTTAATAACTTCTTTGGCAATTAAACTCTCCTTCTCGGTAAGTTTAATTTTTTGAGTAAAAAACTCATAAGCCTCACTAATTGACATTCGAGTAATATCGGCAATATTACGCTCGTTAATTTTTACCGCCAGTGCTTCGGTTTTAAGCCTTGTCCCTTGACAAATCGGGCAAGGAAGTACTGACATAAATTTTTCAGCCCATTCACGAACCGCATCAGATTCAGTTTCTTGGTAAAGTCTCATGATATGGGGAATCACTCCTTCAAAAGAATCATCTTCAGGTCCATAAATTATGATATTTTTTATTGATTTGGGAAGTTTTTTCCAAGGGGTTTTTAGATCAAAATTATAAGTCCGAGCTAAATCCTCTAACTCCGATAAAAACCATGCGCTCGTAACTTCACCCCAAGATGCGATTGCTCCATCAATAATACTCAATTCGGGATCAGCAATAATCCGTTCTTCATCAACTTCCATTTTTATACCTAATCCGTGACAAGCCGGACAAGCACCATAAGGTGCATTAAAAGAAAAAAGCCGTGGTGATATCTCTCCATAACTAAAACCGCAATCAACACAAGCAAATGCTGTAGAAAATATCCGCTCATCTTTAGTAGTAAATCCATCTGTTTCGATCTCAGCAATATTAACGAGCCCACCGCCTTCTTTTATTGCTAATTCTACCGAATCCGCAACACGCTTTCGTAAATTTATAATCTCCTCTTCAGACTTGTCTTTTGTAACAATATTTAATCGATCAATTACGATTTCAATATTATGCTTTTTATATTTTTCTAAACTTGGAACATCTTCTAAATCGTAAATTGTACCATCAACCCGCACTCGCAGATAACCTTTACGCCGAATTTTCTCAATCAAGTCCCGATATTCACCTTTTCGTCCCCGAACAACCGGCGCTAAAATTGCAATCCGTTTGTTTTCTAATAGCGAAAAAATCGTATCAACAATCGAATCCACAGTCTGAGAACTAATTGGCTTATTACAACTCGGACAATAAGGTTTACCAATTCGAGCAAATAACACTCGTAAATAATCATAAATTTCTGTTACTGTACCAACCGTAGATCGTGGATTTTTTGCTGCCGTCCGCTGTTCAATGGCAATTGCCGGTGAAAGTCCGGTAATCTGATCAACATCAGGTTTATCAAGCATTCCCAGAAATTGCCGCGCATATGCGGAAAGGGACTCAATATAACGCCTTTGCCCTTCAGCATAAATCGTATCAAATGCTAGTGACGACTTCCCGGATCCAGAAATTCCGGTAATAACAACTAATTTATTCCGCGGTATCTTAACTGTAATATTTTTTAAATTGTGTACACGGGCACCTTTAACTACAATAAAATTATCAACCATATAGTATTTTATTATAAACCGGCACTCTAAATATTTCAATAATTTATAAGTCGCCTTCGTAATAACTAACTTTAAAATTCTTTATCCATTAAAACCCGCATTTCATCAACTAACTTGTTATACCTATCTGGTTTACTTAAGGAATTAGTTTGATAACCCACGTTAAAACCCCAAAACTTACACTTAAGTATCTAAATCCAATAATCTTTACCCAATCAGTCAATAATTAATAAAAATACCCCTAAACTGAAAACCAAGAACTAATGCGTTGAAAAGCCATTCATAAACTTAACAAGACCGTCCCCTAGACAGCTAAGTTAAATTAAAGTGAAACTAATTAACACTTTGATTTACAAGAAATTAAAACAAAAAAAGTCTCGTAAAAAATATTACTTAAAAGTAATATTTTACAATTGTAAGCAGAGTGTTTTTTGGCGTTTATGTTAATTATGCTTTAATTGAAATACTTGACGGTTGTTTATAATTTTCTTATTCTAATTATATGCTCGTTAAGGATTTTGACTATGAGCTGCCCAAGGAACTAATTGCACAAGAACCTTCGCAAAAACGTGATGAATCACGTCTTTTAGTTCTTGCGCGAAGTACTGGCGAAATACAAGAAGGGATTTTTAGGGATATAATTAATTATTTAAATAAAAATGAAGTTTTGGTACTAAATCAAACCCGAGTAATTCCAGCACGAATTTATGGTGAT
>JANXBB010000112.1 GCA_025061975.1 Caldifarciminota bacterium
AGTTTTAGGGGTAACTTTAATAATGAACCGAATTGAAAAAGAAACTTTCCAAAATCTTATTGAAACAAACAAACGTATATGCGAGTATCTTAACATCCCTTTTGAAGTGTTTGATGTTTGTGAACTGTTTAGAAAAAAAGTGATTGAGGAATTTGTTATCAGTTATCTTACCGGTAAAACCCCTAATCCTTGTGTTAATTGCAATCGGTTTGTGAAATTTGATTTTTTACTTTCAAAAGCTAAAGAATTAGGAGCTACTAAGATCGCTACCGGTCATTATGCTCAAAATATTTATGATTCACAAAATAAACTTTGGTTACTAAAAAAAGCCGTTGATCGGCAAAAAGACCAGTCATATTTTTTATATACCTTAAATCAAGATTTATTACCTCATATACTATTTCCATTAGGTAATTTTACTAAAAACGAAGTAAGAAAAATTGCTCAAGAAAAAGGTTTGAGTAATTTAGTAAGACCCGAAAGTCAAGATATCTGTTTTATTTTCGGAGGAGATTATATAAAATTTATTAAAGAACATTTTAATTATTTACCAAATCCTGGGCCCATTGTTGATCAACAAGGAAAAACTATTGGATATCATAAAGGAATAATTTATTATACTATTGGACAAAGAAAGCGAATCGGGATTTCGAATAAAAAACCTCTTTATGTGGTAAAAATTGATTATGAAAACAACGTGATTGTTGTTGGTGAAGCGATAGATGTATATAAGAAAAGTTTTGTTGTCTCTAATGTTAATTTTATTTACTTAAATGAACTCAAGACTCCCTTAAGGGTTTATGCTAAAATTCGCAATACTCATGAGCCAGCATTAGCTACGCTGATTCCGGAAAACAATTACTTAAAAGTAATTTTTGACAAGCCTCAATGGGCAATAACACCAGGGCAGGCAGCAGTTTTTTACGAAGATGATTTAGTACTCGGCGGAGGTATAATCGTGGAGTGTTTAAACGGCGAGACATGATTATTGACCAATTAACTATTTTTTTATATACTAAACAGTTATGATTAAAATAACAGCTACTAAAATATTAGCTCCTAATATAAAATGTTTTGAATTCCAAGCACCGTTAATAGCTCAAAAAGCCCAACCTGGACAGTTTGTCGTAATTCGGGTTAATGAAACTGGAGAGAGGATACCATTAACAATTGCTGATACTAAAAAAGATCAGGGTATCGTAGTTATTGTTTTTCAGGAAGTGGGGAAAACAACTAAATTATTAGGGACCTTGAAAACTGGTGATTATGTATTAGATCTACTCGGACCTTTAGGAAAACCATCAGAGATTAAATTATACGGAACAGTTGTCTGTATTGGTGGAGGTGTTGGGACTCCAGAAGTATATCCAATAGCTCGAGCACTCAAAGAGCTCGGAAATAAAGTTATATCAATTGTTGGTGCGCGGACTAAAGAACTATTAATAATGATCGAGGAGATGCGAGCGGTGTCAGATGAGTTATATATTACAACGGACGATGGAAGTTATGGAACAAAAGGATT
>JANXBB010000148.1 GCA_025061975.1 Caldifarciminota bacterium
AAAGGCATAAATCTTTGGGGTGGAATTGTTACTAATACTGATGAAAAAAACTTAAATGGTAGATGGCTTTATTTTGATAAACCAGCAAAAGAATTTAACCCCAACAATTTAGACAATTGGGAACCGTTAGAACTATAAAAAACAATCTTCGGGGTTGGTGAGGTAGTATCACCAACCCCGAGTTTAGATCAGTTAGAGTTCAGCTCAGTTATTTACTGGTGCGGTGAGAGTAAAGACAGTATTGCGAATGCGTTCTAAAATATCACGCTCCAACGAACGCTGTGACCATTTATTCATCAGAATATCAACCTCTCGTAATAACTGAGTGCCAGAAAACTTTTTCGCATACCGATAGACCTCACGCGCAAAATTAAGATATGCCGGATTAAACATTGACGGAGTGCCAGCTTCAGAAAGAATTATCTTTACCTCATTCTCTAACGCTTCAAGCTCAGGAAAGATAGCAGAAAGTTGCTCTTTCATCTTCGGCTTGTAATTGCTAACTGCAACTGATAATACATCCCCAGATAAGAAGTTGTCCCATTTCTCAAGGCGCCTATTAGACGGTCTTACGGCCATACCAATCACCTCCTTTCTTACCATCCTCCATCGCAATCAAATAAGGTCGGCTTCTCACACCATCCCTTAATTTGATACTACCTGCGATAGATTTCAGGTAAATACTTTTTAAGGAATCAATAAGAAAACTCAAAAGTCTTATCGGTAAATGATTGGATTTATACCCTAGGAAAATAAAATATTTAGTGCTATTTATATCGCCTCCTTTTTATATTAGTTTTAGTGTTTACCATTACCAATAAATTAGACTCCAACTATAGAAAAAAGGTTCACAAAATAAAAAGATTTTCGTTAGTTAAAATTTAAATATTAAGAGAGCTCGTCTGAAAGTTTTTGGCAGATTGACTTAAGAATTTCATAACGTGAAAATTTTTTTCCGAATTCACAAAATAAGGAAGTTGCAGGTTTTGTGAGTGTTTTGGGAAAATTGTTTTGGTTTACATTTATCCCAATACCAAGAATATAAACATAAGGTGGCAAGACTGGAAAAATACCTAAAGAAACTGTCTCCACAAGGATACCAACAAGTTTTTTCCCATTTAAATAAAGATCATTAATCCCTTGGATTTCAAGCATACCATACGGTAGCAGCTCCTCTAGGCCTTTTTTGACAATTAACGCAAGATCTTTAGTAAAGTTTTCAACATTTATTATTGACGTCTGCCTTTTATAAATAACCGATAAATATAGCCCTCCCGGTTCCGAAACCCAAAACTCATAATGTCGGCCCCGACCGTGTGTCTGACAATATGCCGAAATAACAACTTCTTGAACTTGAGCCGGAGTTTTAGATAAAACTAACTGACGCGCAATATCTTGAGTAGAACTAACAGTATGATATACTAAAACTTTATTGAATCGTAAATTTGAAGAAAGAAAAAGGCTTTTCAATAATTAATAAGTATAAAATCCCTTTTTGGTCTTACGGCCTAAATATCCTGCAGCTACCATTCGTTTAAGTAATGGACATGGCCGATATTTAGGATCGCCTAAATCCCGGTATAAAACATTTAAGATATCTAAACAAATATCAAGTCCAATAAGATCGGCTAATTGTAATGGCCCCATTGGATGATTCATTCCTAATTTCATAACAGTATCAATTGCATCGCGATCCGCTATCCCCTCTTGTAAAACATAAATTGCTTCATTAATCATTGGCAAAAGAATGCGATTAGAAACGAAGCCCGGAGAATCATTAACAACTACTGGTGTCTTACCAAGTTTTTTTGCAAGTTCAACAATTAACTGGGTAGTCTCTTCACTTGTCTGAAGTCCTTTTACTACTTCTACTAATTGCATAAGTGGCACCGGATTCATAAAATGCATTCCAATTACTCGATCACCGCGTTTGGTTGCCGCAGCAATTTCAGTAATTGATATTGTTGAGGTATTAGATGCAAGAATTGTTTCCGGCGCTGATTGTTGACATAATTTCTTAAATATTTCGCGCTTCAGTTCAATTTTTTCTAAAACC
>JANXBB010000158.1 GCA_025061975.1 Caldifarciminota bacterium
TTCATCTGTTGGTATATTCACCACAAATTCCTTACTTTCTTTTATTAGACCGTAAGAATATCGCTCAGGTTTAATACCAATTCCTAAAAGAAACGGTGCGAAAGAAAATACATGAATCAACGTCACGGTAATTATATTTTCTTGACTTGAAACTAAAACTGTAGGGAATGCCGGAAAGACACCGATTAGTTTATTATTACTCGTAACAATATCCTTATCCATAGTTAAATTTTATCATACATTTACAAAAGCGTCAAGAAGATTCCGATAAGGCTTTGAGTTCTATTTTAACAAAACTAATTTTATCACGGTCTTAATATCGTTATTGCCTTCAAGATGTAAATAATACACCCCACGGGAAAGCTCCGACACTTCTAATTGATACACACCTGATTTACAATTTATCAACGGATAAGTTTTAAGTACTTTGCCTGTAATATCGTAGAGTTTAATAAATAATTTAGAAGACGAGCTAAAATCACAAATAGCATTTTGAATTGTTAAAACTTCGCCGTGCAAAATCATTGTTGATGAAGACGTTATTTTCGGGGTAATATAGCTAACTTCTTTTGTCCGATACTTAAAGCTTAACTCGCTATACGACGTGGGTAAATAATAAGCCCAAAACTCCCGCGTATTGCCGCCTTTAAATGCGTAAATTTTACCATTTGCTGATGTTAACGCTCCTCCGGCTTTGACTTTCTTTATCCCGGGAATATTTTCTAATCGATACCAGGTATCAAAAGCTGGTTCGTAGTATCCAAAAAGTTTAGTATTACCTCCACGGAATGCATAAATTTTTCCGTCAAGCACTGTAAGACTTGCCCCGTCTTTAACTTTTGCCTTTTGAGGACGCTGAGGATTATCAAATGAAGGTGGTGCCCGCATAATCCAACGATTTTGTGCTGGTAAGTAACCATAGAACAAATTTGTATTCCCACCCATAAACGCATAAATTGTATCACCACAAGTAACCAGTGCAGCTCCGCCTTTAATCATTTTGCCATTGGGTGCTAAAAGTGAACATCTTTTTGCCCATGAGTCATATGCGTTTATATATAACCAAAATTCGTATGTATTTCCACCTTTGAAAGCATAAATTGAATCCTTATAAGTAGTTAATGCACCACCACTTTTTATCCCAGTGGGTTTAGCAGTCGGCAACCAGTATTTAGGAATGCCCTTCTTCTGAATCCAAGAATCCATGCCGGGAATATAAAGCCAAAATTCCGAAGTATTTCCACCTTTAAAGGCATAAATTGAATCACGGTATTTAGTTAATGCGCCTCCACTTTTAACATACTTTTTTATTGGGGTTATTGAGTCAGGTTTTAGTGCAAAACCAATCGGTTTGCGTGGTGCCCAACTATCGCTTGTAGTAAAGTAGACATAAAAATCATTACTATTACCGCCGCGAAATGCAAATATTGAATCAGTAAAACT
>JANXBB010000187.1 GCA_025061975.1 Caldifarciminota bacterium
ATTTTGAGAATGAATATATCGCTCATATTAAGGATAAAAGATGTCCGGCTAAAGTATGTAAGGCATTAATAAAATTTCAGATTTTACCTGATAAGTGCACTGGTTGTATGAAGTGTGCTGATGTATGTCCTCAGAAAGCGATCACCGGAGCACGTAAAAAAGTCCATGTTATTAATCAATAATTATGTATCAAATGTGGAATTTGTAAAGAAAGTTGTCCGTTTGATGCAATAATTATAGAATAGGAGAGCAAAAATGCCTAAAATTAGAATCAATGGTATTGATTTTGAGTTTGAGAAAGGGACGACTTTACTTGAAGCTGCTAAGTTTTTAGGTATTGAAATACCGACTCTCTGCTATAACGAAGGACTCAGTCCGTATGGAGCATGTCGTCTATGTATTGTTGAAATATCTTATGCCAATAATCCTAATAACAGCAAAATAGTTTCTTCGTGTACTTATCCGGTTGAGGATAATTTAATTGTTCGCACGCATTCCCAACGTGTAATGCGGACACGGCGGTTATTGTTAGAGATGTATTTAGCAACTTGTCCTCAATCAAAAATAATTCAAGATTTAGCATCAAAGTGGGAAGTGACCCAATGCCGGTTCAGAAACATTAGATACGATGACTGTATCTATTGTGGTTTATGTGTTCGTATGTGTAAAGAGCAGATGGATGGCAAGGCAATTAGTTTTGTTCAAAGAGGCTATAAACGGAAAATTACAACTCCATTTGATAAAAAATCCGAAACTTGTCGGCTTTGTGGAGGGTGTATTTATATTTGTCCGGCATGTCAAGCACGATGCCAAGGGCCAAATGAGAAAGAACCAATTTGTAATGCTTGTGTGGCAGAAAATCCACCATGCCTAGAGGCGTGGGAAGATATGAAATGTTATATGGATCCTTGTGCATGGTGTGAGCAAGAAAAAAGAGAAAAAATTAGAAATGAAAAAGTTAAAAATATAAACAAATAAAAGGAGGAATAAAAATGCCTACATTTACAAGATTAAATGCTTCGGCAGCAACTCTAACCAAAAACCGGACTGAAGATTCACGGACTCACATTAGCGGAATGTGTGTTACGTGTGTTGACGGATGCATTGGAATGTGCGAAATAGGTAAGTCGGCATATCGTGGAGCAGAGGTGATTTACCCTCAGCCATTTGGAATTATAACAACAGCATCCGAGAAAAACTATCCAGTTGATTATTCACATTTTACAATTCAAGGTACAGTCATTGGAGCGCACGGAATTGAAGCAGATTCGGATAAAGCAATTTTTCCGAACGTTGATTTAGAACAACGGATTGGTCATGACAAAGGGATTAAAGTTAAACTACCGTTTGTAATTCCGGGGCTCGGTTCAACTCAAATTGCTCAGACTAACTGGGATGGTTTAGCAGTAGGAGCTGCGATAACCGGGACAATCGTTACAATCGGAGAAAATGTCTGCGGTATGGATGTTAATTCGGTAATCAAAAATGGGCGAGTTGTTCATTCACCGGAGTTGGAAAGAAGAGTGCGACTGTTTAAAGATTGGCAAAAAGATGGTTATGGAGCAGTTGTTGTTCAAGCAAATGTTGAAGATACAAGGCTGGGAGTGCACGAATATGCAATAGAGAAATTAGGCGTAGAAATTGTAGAACTAAAATGGGGTCAAGGGGCTAAAGATATTGGCGGTGAAGTAAAAATAAGAGATTTGAAGAAAGCACAACTTCTGAAACAAAGGGGATATGTTGTATTACCTGATCCTGAAGATCCGAATGTTATTAAAGCTTTTGAACGAGGAGTATTTCATGAGTTTGAGCGGCATTCTCGGATTGGAATGGTTACTGAAGAAAGTTTTATGAAGCGAGTTGAAGAACTGCGTAAAGCCGGTGCTAAGTATATTTTCCTAAAAACTGGTGCTTACCGTCCGGCTGATTTAGCTCGAGCGGTTAAATATGCTTCGAAGGCAAAAATTGATATGCTAACTGTAGATGGAGCCGGAGGGGGAACTGGAATGAGCCCTTGGCGTATGATGAACGAATGGGGTGTTCCAGTTGTTGAGTTGCATTCGTTGCTCTATCGTTTTTGTGACATATTAGCAAAAAAAGGTGAATATTTACCTTCAATTGCAATCGCTGGTGGATTTACATTCGAAGATCAAATATTTAAGGGATTGGCGCTTGGTGCTCCTTATTTCCAGATGATAGGGATGGCTCGTGGTCCATTAGCAGCGGTTATGGTTGGTAAAACAATTGGTAAGCGTATAAAAGAAGGAGATCTGCCGGTTTATATTGAACGATTTGGAAGAACAATTGACGAGATCTTTATTACAGCACCAGAATTAAGAAAAGAATATGGAGAGCGGTTTGACGAAATACCAACCGGAGCAATTGGATTATATACTTACTATCAGCGACTTGCTCAAGGGCTTCGTCAATTAATGTGTGGTGCACGGAAATTTGCGTTACGATATCTTACTCGAAATGATATAGCAGCATTGACTAAAGAAGCAGCGGAGATTTCCGGAATTCCATATATTATGGATGCCGATAAAGAAGAAGTAGAGCAAATATTAAATTCATAACTTTGGTTATTTAGTTAAGCTATGCAATTTTCATTAGCAAATGTTGTTAAAGAACAAATAGAGAAAGCCTCACGCTATACTAACATTCCGCCTTATATAATGAAAATTTTAAAATGTCCAATGCGAGTTTTACGTGTTACGTTTCCTGTTGAAATGGATAATAAAGAAGTGGTGTGTTTTACCGGTTTTCGGTGTCAATATAATAATGCATTAGGGCCTACTAAAGGTGGCGTTAGATATCATCCAGATGTTAACGAAGATGAAGTTATTGGATTAGCAGCATTAATGACATGGAAATGTGCCCTGTTAGATTTACCTTATGGTGGTGCAAAAGGTGGTGTGATTTGCGATCCTACAAAACTCTCAGAAAAAGAACTAGAAAAAATAACACGTCGCTATACTGCGGAAATAATGCCTATTCTCGGCCCGCACAAGGATATACCAGCTCCAGATGTATATACAACTGCGAAAACTATGGCTTGGATGATGGATACATACAGTATGTTTATTGGGCATCCTGAACCAGCAATAGTGACCGGCAAGCCCGAAGTACTTGGTGGTTCAAAAGGGCGAAAACAAGCAACAGGGCGAGGAGTTGCGATAAGCATTCGTGAGCTATATAAGAAACTAGGTAAAGACTTAAAAGACTCCACTGTGGCAATTCAAGGATTTGGAAATGTTGGTAGTCACACAGCGCTCTTTCTTGAGCAAATGGGAGCAAGAATAGTTGCAATTTCTGATTCGACGTGTGGATTTATTGATTTTAATGGCCTTCCAATATCAGAGATAATGAATGAATGTACCGAAAAGCAAAAATGTCTTATTGAATATAAGAAACTTAAGCCATGTGCTAAAGAAGAAATTTTAACTTTAGATGTTGATATTTTAGTTCCTGCTGCACTTGAGAATCAAATTCATATTAATAACGTTAATGCTATAAAAGCGAAAGTAATAAGCGAAGGTGCTAATGGGCCAATAACAACCGAAGCTGATGAAGTTTTAGGGAAACGGGGGGTTTATGTAATTCCCGATATTTTAGCTAACGCAGGGGGTGTTGTTGTAAGTCATCTCGAATGGGTGCAAGCACTAAGCGGTTTATATTGGGATGAGGAAGAAGTTAACTATCACATGGAAAAACGACTAGTTACAGCTTTTGAGAAAGTTTGGAATAAAGCCATGGAGCTAAATATTTCGTTACGCACTGCAGCATATGTTGTGGCAATAGAACGTATTGCAGAAGTCTATAAATTTCGTGGTTTATTTCCGTAAACTTTAATAAGAATAAAAATACGTATCTAATTAAGATATAAAACTTTTTATTCCATTGTGGCAAAAGCGGTAGGATTGATTTCTGGGGGGTTGGATAGCATATTAGCTACGAAAATGATCTTAGATCAAGGTATTTCGGTCATTGGACTTAATTTTATTTCGCCGTTCTTTGATAACTCTTCGTTTGTAGAAAATCTTAGTAAGGTATTTTCGATCGACATTCACATTGAGAGATTAGGAGCTGACTATATTAACATTATTAAGAACCCTAAATACGGATATGGTAAAAATTTAAATCCGTGCATCGATTGCCACATATTCATGTTAAAACAAGCAAAATCACTTATGGAAAAAATAAATGCGGATTTTGTTTTTACCGGCGAAGTGCTAAACGAGCGCCCTATGTCGCAAAATTTTACCGCATTATCAATTATTGAAAAGGAATCGTCACTTGAGGGGGTCTTATTAAGACCACTTTCAGCGCAGTTGTTGCCGCCTACCGTTGTTGAGTTAAGAAATATAGTTAAGCGTGAATTACTAGGAAATATTCAAGGTCGATCGCGAAAACCTCAATTGGAGCTAGCACATAAGTTCGGAATAACCAAATTCCCTCAGCCAGCTGGAGGATGTTTACTAACCGATCCGGATTTTTCACGACGTCTTAAAGACGCGTTTTTGCATAACGAAGACACTTTGTTCGATATCACATTATTAAAAATTGGCCGTCATTTCAGGCTTGACGACCCCCAAACATCTAAAATTATTGTTGGACGAAACGAAAAGGAAAACGAACTTCTCCATAAATTAGTTCGGGACGTTGATTTACTGTTAGAACCGGTAGACACTCCCGGTCCTGTTGTCATGGTTCCTAATCGTAATCCGACGCCTCAAATTATTAATTTCGCTTGTGGTTTATGTGCTCGTTATAGCGACAAATCTGACAATAAAGAACTTGTCAAAGTAAAATTTAATGATATAATAATAGAAGCAATGCCTTTAAACGATGAAGTTATAAACAAGTATCGGATTTAATTTTATGACCGAGGAAACCAAGAAAAAAATAAACGATATTATACAAAACAAAGTTCGTCCTAACCTAATTGCCGACGGTGGAGACATCGAGCTTGTAGAAATAACTGACAATGGTATTGTAAAAGTTAGGCTTAAAGGAAAATGCGGAGCATGTCCTTTTTCACAAATAACGCTAGCGTTAGGAGTCGAAAAAATATTAAAAGACGCAATTGCTGAAGTTCAACGTGTTGAACTAGCATAAATAGAAATGATGAGTGCAAAGAAAGTAATTACAAGTGGTATGAGACCTACTGGCAGTTTGCATTTAGGAAACCTCATTGGAGCTTTAGAAAATTGGGTAAAATTGCAGGATGAGTATCAATGTTTTTATTTTATTGTTGATTGGCATTCACTTACGACACCTGGTTCCCAAAATTCTGTTGGATATCAATATACTACAAATCTTGCTGATAATATTTACCAAATGGCGTTAGACTGGTTGAGTGCTGGACTCGATCCTAATAAATCAACAATTTTTATTCAATCACATGTACCTGAAGTTGCAGAATTATTTTTACTTTTAGGAATGATAACACCATTGGGATGGCTTGAACGGAATCCAACTTATCGTGAAATGCTCGAAGATTACAAGATAGAATATCCTACATATGGACTTTTGGGATACCCAACTTTGCAAGCGGCGGATATTTTAATTTATAAAGGAGAATATGTTCCGGTAGGCAAAGACCAGGAATCCCATGTAAATTTAGCTCGAGATATTGCCGGGCGTTTTAACAATATATATGGGAAAAACGTATTTCCTTTACCGGAAGCATTACTTACTCAAATGCCCAAAGTTCCGAGTTTGGATAATCCGAACAGGAAGATGAGCAAAAGCAGCGGTAATTATATTGCAATAGCTCATTCTCCGGAAGAAACGGTGGAACGAGTAAAAAGCATGTTTACAGATCCTGCAAAAATCAGAAAAAACGATAAAGGTCATCCAGACGGTTGCGTTGTGTTTAGTTTTCATACAATTTACAACAAAGAAAAAATTGATTTAATCCGATTTGAATGCCAAGAAGGGAAAAGAGGATGTGTTGATTGCAAAATGGAATTAGCTAATGTGATGAACAAGGCGCTTTTTGAAATAAGGGAACGTCGTAAAGAACTTGCTAATAGACCTCAATATATCAAAGAAGTTTTATTTGAAGGAGCTCAAAAAGCACGGTCAGTTGCTCAAAAAACCTTAGCTGAGGTTAAGGAAGTAATGAAACTTAATTATTAACTTTAATGTTTAATGGTAAATAACATTCAATTTTTCATCAAGAAATTTGAAGAACTTCTTACATTTGAGGAAATCCCAGGAAAATATTCAATTCCTCGTCCATATCGCAACAGCACAGTTCAGTTTCGGAAATGTAAATTTTCAGATTTTTCTAGGAGATATGAAATCGTCGAAGATGTTGGACTAAACGCTTTTTTCTTTCCAGCCCGTGAGATTCCCGGGTGTGATTTATTATCAGATTCTGGCACGACTTCAATGACAATTGAACAATGGTCAAAATTACTATTAGGGGATGAAGCTTACGGGGCTAATGAAGGATATTTTGAATTAAAAAATCAAATTGTCGAAACTTTTGGTGACGATTGGCAAAATTATAATTTACATCGAGAAAATATGTTTATTTTTCATCAAGGCAGAGCTTGTGAATTTGCGCTATTTAGTAATTTAGCTAAAGAGTTAGTAAACCGTGGGTATGAATTAAATAAAATAATAGTACCAAGTAATGCGCATTTTGATACAACTCAAGCAAATATTGAAGCACAGCAAATGCAAGCATTGAATCTTCCGTGTATTGAACACTTAAATGATGATAAATCTTTTTGGTTCCGCGGGAATATCAATCTTGAGGAACTTGAGAAACTACTTCGAAAGTGTGCTAATCAGATTCCATTAGTATATATGACAATCACCAATAATACTGCTGGTGGGCAGCCAGTATCGCTTAAAAACATTAAAAATACATATGAACTGTGTCACAGTT
>JANXBB010000238.1 GCA_025061975.1 Caldifarciminota bacterium
TGTTTTAACTATAGTTGTTGACAGCTTTTAATGTTTTTTATATTATAAAGTAAAATGGATCTAAATAAACTTTACGAAAACCAATGTTGTCGACAAAAACCTAAGGGAATTCTTAGTGGCAGTGCTGTTTTTGAAAAGATCAATAAATTACAAAATATCAGACCATGCATTGATATTTTGCTTAAAATTTCGTCGGATAAAGAAATTTATCTTGTAGGAGGAGCTTTGCGCGACATTCTCCTTGGATATACACCAGCAGATTTTGATTTTGTTGTTTCCGGGAGTGGAATTAAGTTTGCTCAACGATTTGCTAAAGAAACTCGAGGAGCATTAGTTGTGCTTTCTTTAGAAGATGATGAAGCACGGGTTGTAATAAACAAAGACTTAATTTTTGATTTTAATGGATTAAACACCAGAACATTGGCTGAAGATTTGTATCGGCGAGATTTTACAATTAATGCCCTGGCGCTATCGCTCAAAAATCCTCGGCGCATAATTGATGAGTTTGAAGGCATTAAGCATCTTAAAGCAAGATTAATTGTGCCTGTAAGCGAACAGTCATTAGAATTAGATCCATTGCGGATTCTGCGGGCTTTCAGATTAGCCCTTATGTTAAAATTTCGAATCGATAAAAAACTTATTAATATGGCAACAAGAATTAATCTTTCTGTAATTGCACCGGAACGGATTAGTTATGAATTTTTAAAAATTACCGAAAATGAACAATCTTTTTTTTATATTAAGCTAATGTATCGTTTAGGGTTACTTCAACAAATTTTTCCTCTTGCAAGAAAGCTTTTTGATGATCCGGTGCTTACGCATCATTCCTTGCGAACTTATAAAAAAATTGAAGAAGTTCTTGTTAAAAACAGTTTTTTTGATAAATTTCCTGAAGAAAAAGCTAATTATTTTAAGGATTTTCCTTATAGAAAAGCTTTGCTAAAAATTTCAGGTCTTTTTCATGACATCGGGAAGCCGGATACTCAATTTTTTACAAGCGAAGGCGATGTTCATTTTTACGGGCACGATAACTTAGGGGCGAAATTTGTTGCCCAAATTGGACGAGAAAATCTTCGACTTTCACGGCGGCAAATTCAAATGTTAAAAAATTTAGTGCTTTACCATATGCGGTTACATCTTTTAGCCACTGCTCCGATGCTAACCGATCGAGCAATAAGAAGATTTTTTAGAGATGTTGGCGAAGAATATTTTGGATTAATGATTCTTACATATGCTGATGGGTATGCGACAGCTGGTCGAACTGATCATTTAGAAAAAACCATTGAGCGGATGATCGCTTTAAAACGTGCTGACGAAGCTAAAAAGCGAGTTGTCAGGCTTATTACCGGTGACGATTTAATCAGTTGGGGATATCGGCCCGGACCAATTTTTAAAGTTATTCTTCAAGAATTAGAGGACCTTCAGCTCGAGGGCAAAATCAAAACTAAAGAAGAAGGATATGAATATGTTAAAACCCATTATCCAGTTACTGCACAATAAAAATTTTGTATTTATTGACATTTATTAAAAGCTTAGGTATCGTTTTAATTATATGCCCGCAAAAACGGTGACTATTACCAATCAAAAAGGTGGTGTTGGTAAAACAACGACAGCAATTAATCTTTCAGCTGCTTTAGCATTAGAAGGAGAAAACGTGCTTTTGGTTGATTTAGATCCTCAAGCGCATTCAACCCTCGGTTTAGGCGTAGAAAAAGGAACTGTAACTCGATCGGTTTATAATGCAATTCTAGACGAAACAAAAACTGAAGAGCTTATAATTAAAATAACCGACAATTTTTATCTCTTGCCCTCTAATATTCAATTAGCGGGTGCTGAAGTCGAATTAGTAACAATGTTGGATCGGGAAAATCGTCTAAAACGGGCGCTTATGGGGCTTAAAGACGTTTACAGCTTCATTTTTATTGACTGTCCACCAACTTTAGGTCTCCTCACAATAAACGGTCTTGTCGCAGCTGATAGTGTGCTTATACCAATTCAATGCGAATATTACGCGTTAGAAGGTATTGCGCGGCTTTTAGATACAATAAATTTAGTTAAAAAACATATAAATACCAGTTTAGAAATCGAAGGAATTGTCTTAACAATGTTTTCATCAAATACTAATTTATCACATCAAGTTGCAGAAGATGTAAGAAATTATTTTAAAGATAAAGTTTATAACACAATAATTCCTCGTTCAATCCGTTTAGCTGAAGCACCAAGTTTTGGAAAGACAATTTTTCAATACGACAGTAATTCCCGGGGCGCGATTGCTTATCGGGAATTAGCACAAGAATTTTTATTAAGGCAAAGGAAAATTTTTAATCAAAATGTAAATAACACTAAAACTCCATAAGTTACGAATATGTCAAAAAAAGTATTAGGTAAAGGTCTTGAAGCCTTAATCTCGGGTGAGGTTTCAAAGCTTACCTCTGAACCCGATATAATTCAATATCTGTCAGTTGACGAAATTAAACCCAATCCCTATCAACCCCGAAAAAATCCCGACGAAGATATCTCAGATTTAGTACTATCAATTAAAGAAAAAGGGGTAATTCAGCCGATTGTTGTGAGAACGAGAAAAAATGTTAACGAAGCTGACAAGATAAGCTATGAATTAGTTGTTGGAGAAAGACGTCTTCGAGCAGCAAAGCTTGCCGGATTAAAAGAAATTCCTGCAGTAATAAAAGAACTTACCGACCTTGAAATGTTAGAATGGGCATTAATTGAAAATCTTCAACGTACCGATTTAAATCCTATTGATGAAGCTTTAGCATATAAACAACTAATGGAGGATTTTTCTTTAACCCATGAGATGATCGCCCAGAAAGTCGGCAAAAGTCGTTCAACAATCACTAATGCCTTGAGACTTTTAATGCTCCCCGAATTTGTGCAAAATTATCTCATTAATCGTAAAATTACTGAAGGACATGCACGTGCCTTACTTGCACTTACTGATCGTAAACTTCAAGAAGAGATTTGTGAGCGGATTGTAAAAGAAGGGCTTTCAGTTCGTGAAACCGAAGAACTTTGTTTTGGCAAGAAACGTCACGGGCGAAGCTCGATTAAAATTAGCTTAAAGCCTAAAGATATTCATATAACCACATTAGAAGAAAAATTGCAGGAATACTTACGAACCAAGGTACGAATTACGAAAACTAAAAATCGGGGCGTAGTAAGTATTGAATTTTATTCAGATAACGACTTAAATCGATTGGTCTCGTTAATTTTGGGCGCAAAATTTGATTTTAAATAAATGGCTCGAAAAGAATTTGAAGTTATTATCAGCCGGCTTGATCAACCCCGAAGTTATCAATACCGCTTAAGAAGCTGGCAATTTTATTTTCTAATAGTATTGGTTGTAATGTTAATTTTACTAGGGATTATTGGGATTTTTCTAATTGGTTATACTAATCAGCAACACCTTCTAATTAGCTATCTTACTCAAAGAAATGTGGAATTAGAAGAAGAAAACAAGAAAGTTAGCGAACTTGCTAATAAACTAAGATTTTTAGAAAACGAATATGCTAAAATAGCAATCATGCTCGGTGCTGATAAAAATCCGCCGCCCTTAGACATAAACAAATTAGCCGAAGCATATGCACCACTTGTCTCGCCAGAGATTAAGGATACGACAAAAAAATGGCAAGTTTTGCCGACAACTAATTTTGTCATAACTGCTCGACTAAGTAGTATTCATGACGGCATTGATTTTGCTGCACAATTGGGCACACCGGTTTATGCTATTGCGCCGGGGTACATTGAAGATGTGGGCAATGATACTTTTTATGGGAATTATGTTAAACTCATTGTTCATAATAAATATTTGGCTTTTTATGGGCATCTTTATAAAACAATAAAAAATAAAGGAGCCCGAGTTCAAGCTGGTGAGATAATTGGATATGTAGGTTCCTCAGGAAAAGCTAAAGCTTCCCATCTCCATTTTGAGCTCTGGGAGATAACAGATAAAGGAAAAGTCCGTTTAGATCCTGAACAAGAATTTTCTTCTCTGCTTAAAGAATACAAAAGAAAAAATCCTTAAGTTACTTTGGGAGGCAATATTTTTTAAGACGGTTTTGCATATCTAAATAATGGCTTCCCGCCCAATAAATTTTTTGGCAACGCGCACAAAATACAAATTCGTTCTGGGTTTTATAAATATAATAAGGCACCCGACCTTTAACTGTTTCTTTAGGGATTGGATTAAGTAGCGAATTACAAATTAGGCACCTACTACCGAGTTTGATATCTTTATGTAGCTTAAAATGAGTCAAAACTTGAATTACTTGTTCCTGAACAATTTCACTTTCAATAAAAAATACCTGAGGTGAGTTTTTAAGCTTTTTGTTTCGGGTCAGAAGAATTCGATTTTCATTTTGAGCGATTTTTAATGCCCCAAAAGGGGTCTTATTTGTAAGTTTATCATAAGCTAAATACTCAGTATCAAAGCCTAAAATTCTCAGTTCTCGTGCTAATTTTCCGAGCATAAAATCAGCAAGGAACTTGATGCTCATTTTATGAAATAAAAAGGATTAGGGAAAGTGGGGTCAAGTTCTCAGGCATCTACAAGGAGGGTTCAGATTGTGCATCGCTATTCGGGGTCTGAATAGCGATGAAGGAGGTTAAGATGCTTAAGGGTGGGTGCCTGAGAACATCTTTCCCTAATCCTTAAGCTTTTCTCAATTTTTAGCTTTTTTAGCCACCTAAGCATCTATATTATTATATAGAAAATATAACTTCCTGTCAAGGAAGATCCAAAGAGCGCTTGATAAGAAATTGAGCTAAGGGGGTGCTACCTAGACGGTCCTCGCTATCAATTAGAGTTGATTTTTAACTTTATAAGCGAGTTTATGTTGGATAACAAAAAGACAATCTCAACATGGATTATTTTAGAAAATGTTTTAACTTAAATCCTCACTAATTAATGAGTAAACAACATCAAAAATGTATTGGATATTTTTAGAGAATAACAAAGAGATATGCTCGGACATTTAAAATTACAAAGTACAAAGTTAGTTATTAAAAATCAAACACTTAAAAACAAGCAGCTTATACTTTACTTGACTTTAATTCTAATTACTGATAAAATGTAGTCATGCGGCTTGCGGTTGGTGCAACGCGAATGGAGCTTTTACGGCTTAAGCGTCGGCTTTTAGTCGCGCGTCGCGGTCATAAATTACTTAAAGATAAGCAAGAGCAACTGATGCGTAAGATTTTAGAGCTCATTAAAGAGATTAAAGGTGCCCGAGAACGGATTGCTCGCGAACTTACTGAAATCAATGAGCAGTTTTTGTTTGCTGAA
>JANXBB010000301.1 GCA_025061975.1 Caldifarciminota bacterium
AAGTTTGGGCAATATCAGTTGTTGTAGTAACAAGACTTAAAGCCTTATTTTTATCATCTTCACTAAGTTTTTGCTTTTCCACTAACTTTGAAAGGCTTTTTTTAATGCCTTCAAGTGCATTAGTTAGAATTGCTTCACTAATATCAACAAGAATTACCTCATAACCACTACAAGCAAATACTTGGGCAATACCACTTCCCATTGTACCAGCTCCTATTACACCAACTTTTTTAATATCTTCAAGCCGCATAGCTTCCTCCTTTCTTTCGGTTAAATTAATCAACTTGCTCTATTCAATATCAATATACTCAATTAATACATCGTTGCCTTCAATTAATTCTATCCCGGCATTACACTCACAACCTAAAAGTTTACTATTTAACTTTTCACCGTTTTCTGGTGTTATTTGGACCTGACTTTGGCATTGGGGACATTTAATAACTATCGGCACAATTTCAAAATCTAATTTAGCATTCTCAGCTATAGTATTCTTCTTTAAAATGTCAAAGTAAAACTCCACACAGTTAGGAATTATTGCCGATGCAACGCCAATCTTAAGTTTTATCTTATTAATCCGTTGTGCATTATGTTTCTGAGCTTCTGTTATTGCCTGTTTAATAATACTATCAGTTATTGCTAACTCGTGCATATCTTATAACAAAGCTTCTAATGTGTTATTTAGGTTTTTCTTCTTTCTTTTCTTCTTTCTTTTGTAAGTCCTCAAGCATCTTCCTAGCATTATTATCACGTGGATTTATCCGTAACCATTCTTGAAGAGTTCGGATTGCTTTAGTAGTATCGTGTAAGTATTCAGTATAAAGCGAAACAAGACTTTGAACCGGCTCAGCTTGATTTGGTGCAATTTGACGTGCTTTAAGATAAGCATCCTCGGCAGATTTAAAGTCATTTTGGCTTTGGTAAATCCAACCACGACGTATAAGTAACTCCGGATCGTCTTTAATACCCATGCGTTCAATAGAGTCTAAGTAAGCATGGGCGAGTTTGTAATCTTGATTAAGCATTGCGAAAACTGAAAGATTATAATATATTGGTGCTTTTTTATCTGGATCGATATCAAACCCTAAAGTCCTCTCTAAGGTCTTAATTGCCAAATCCATTCGTCCCATTTTTTGATATTCTTGAGCCAAAGCTGCAAAAGATGCAATGTAGTTTAGAAATAGCCCACGCGTATTATCATCTTTAATAACTTTCGGATCCATCATACTCTCCATTTTATACTTATCAAAAAGCTCTTGAGTTCGCGCGACATTTACTTGCCCTAATGATTTAACATTAGTTACCCGATTTACAAGCCCTTCAAGCCTTAGATATGGCTCAACATCTTTAAGATTTTCGGCACGGTCAACAGTAGTAGCAAAATATACAGGCATAACACCTTCTTTGTAATTATCCATAACTTTAGCCATAAAATCTGAAGCTGGTGAAACATAATCTTCAGGCCATTTTAATTTAATGCCTGAGTTAGTTGCTAAGATATCGCGGATCATAATGTCTTTTAAAAGAAATGTCCGTCGCCCCGCGCCAATTAATCCTTGAGGTAAACGATCAATCTCTTCTAAACTAAACGAAATTGGTGCACCCCATTTTTTTAATTGTTTTATAAACCAATTGGTATTTAACAGTGAAAGATTGGCCACAGCAATATTTTTCCCAAAATTCGGATCATATCCTGCAGGACGATTAGGAACAAATTGCACAAACCATAATGGAAAAGTATCGTTGTCCCCATTAGTGAAAATTATCGCTTTTTCCCCTTCACATGAAACAAGCATATTATATCCGTATTCGGCAGGAATCCAATTGCCCCGACGCGAAACTGAAGAATAATTAAAAGCAATTGGCAAAAACATTAAAATTATACTTAGACCGCAAAAAGCTAATCGGCCAATTCGGTTGAGCCGAAAATTTGTAAAGAGCCATTTTAAAAATGCAAATGTTCCTAAACCGATAAAGATTGTGTAAAAAACATAAGAGAATGCAAAGAAGTAATCACGCTCTCGGACTTCACGAAACTTCAAATGGGGTCGGGGATCACTTGGTGAGTATTTAAGATTTAAATAAGTCACAAGCCCAACTGATGCTACAAGAAAGCATAAAAAAATTAACCACCAAGACTTACGATCCTTTTTGTAATGTTCCACTATTCCATATCCGCCCAAAATTACCGGGATAATTCCAAAAATTGCCGGCCAGCGGATACCTAAAAAGATATCAAAATAGCGCTCTCCGCCCCATTGCCATAAGAAATATCTGAGATAAAATTTTAGTTGCTCAAAATATGCGACAAAAACATTAAATGCCGGATAACTATTAGGATAGTTACGATAATCTGCTTCGGTTAAAAATTGGGTCTTACGGGGAAAAAGTTTCATTGGATCGTATTGCTCCCGTTTAAGAACACTTACAAAATCAGCCCAACGTTGCGGATCAACTTCATTAATTGGAGGCTCTAATCGTGACCGAACGAGTAAATAAAATTGAACTGTACCGGCAAGCATAATAAAAACCAACCCCCAAAAGACATATTGGGTATCAAGTTTACCTTTACTGTAGAGATAATACAGGTAACTAGCAAAGACACCTATAAGTAATATAAAAAGTATAAACTTAGAATACAAAATCTGGATAATCGCCACCGGCGGTGATGCTAAAAATAAAACAAAATAGTCCACTAAATCTAATCCGGCAATTGCAACAATTATTAAGAATAATACCAAGAGTTCTACTAAATGAAGTTTAAGAATTGCATCACGGTCAATTAAAAATGCATATACAAGTAGTGGGAAAAGTATCATTAACGGTGTAAAATGAATACCTGCTGATAAAAACAAAAGATATATTGCAAAAAGCACAATGCGGTTATCACCGACACCGGCTTCAACTTTTTCGCGCCAAATTAACGCCAAATAAAGCACAATTAATGCCGCAACTACACAAGGTGTATAAACTTCAGTCTCTACGGAATTATCCCAAAAAGAATAAGCAAATGCTAATGCAAATGCTGCGGCAACACCGGCAATATGGGGCACATAAGGATATCGCTCAAGAAAAGCTTGGTCTTTTTTCGCAATCGATATTAACTTTAGGACAAGAAGATATATTAAAACGCAAGAGATAGCTCCAAATAAAGCGGTAAGAAAATTAATTCGGAATGCAACTTCGCGTGCTAAGGGAATAAGGGAAAAAATTCGTCCAATTAACACAAATAGAGGTGTACCGGGTGGATGAGGAATACCGAGCACATAAGAGCAAGCAATTAATTCTCCACAATCCCAAAACGATGCCGTCGGTGCGATTGAATATAGATAAACCCCTAAAACAACTGCTAAAATTCCAACGCTGATTATTAATTTAATATATCTTCTGTTCATTGTTACTCCTTCTCTTTAGTTTTTAGTAACGCTTTTGTAAGATTATACCTAAGTTCTTGAGCAGTAATATCAGTATAAATATTGCCTTTTTCGGCATAGGAGATTCTATTAAGTCGTTCAGAAATAATTACTGATACAGCATCTGATTGCATTGTAATTCCAATTCCAGCTCGATGACGCATGCCCCAATATTTACCTTCGTCGGTAATTTCACTTAAAGGTAAAGTGCAAGCTGCTGCAACAATTTGATCACCGGAAATAATACATGCACCATCGTGAAGCGGGGAAAGCGGTGTAAAAATTGAAACCAGAAGCGGAGCTGAAACTTTGGCTTCAATTCTTATCCCGGTTTCGATAATATCTTTAAGCCCAATTTGCCGCTCAATCACAAAAAGTCCGCCATAGTGCCGCTCTTTTAAAATTTGCGCCGCACTTACAATCTCATTGACAACATATTCTTCTTTGGGGCTTGGTAAAAGAAACCTTAAAAACTTAATCCGTCCAAGCCGAGCTAATGCGTTACGAATCTCGGGCTGAAAAAGAATTACAAAAACTACAAGCCAAACAGTCTTCAACGAACTAACAATTAAAGAGAGTGCTTTAAGATCAAGCCATGATACTACTAAGGAACCAATAAAAATTACAATCAAGGCATAAAGCATGCGCATTGCCCGACTACCTTTAAGAAATTTCATAAAATAAAAGAAAATCACTGTTACTATTGCAATATCAATAAGATCGCGAAGTGTCGGCCGTAAGAAACTAAACATTGATTAGCGCTTGGTAATTTTAATATTTGCCTCTTTTAATAATGATTTAGCTAATTTATCCGGGTACTTGTTTTTTATCACGATTTCTTTTACACCAGCATTAATAAGTAACTTTGCGCAACTCACACAAGGCGAATGAGTTGTATAAAGTGTTGCACCCTCAACAGGAATTCCAAAAAATGCTGCTTGGACTAAAACATTTTGTTCGGCATGAATTCCGCGACAAATTTCTATTCGTTCTCCAGGTTTTATTTTGAGCTTTTTGCGCAAACACCCAACCTGCGCACAATGTAGAAGTCCGCGCGGTGCGCCATTGTAACCAGTAGCTAAAATCCGCTTATCTCTTACTAATACTGCTCCAACTTTACGGCGCATACATGTTGAACGTTCAGCAACAACCCCAGCAATTTTTAGAAAATACTCGTCCCAATTTAATCGGGTCTTGGGCATAACTAATTACTCTTGAACAATCCGGGCAACATCAACCACACAATCACCTTCACGCAATTGAATTAACCGCACGCCAACCGTTGCTCGACTTTGCTTACGAATCTCATTAACTTTTATCCGTAAAACTGTACCATTCTTAGTAATTATCATAACTTCATCATCATCGGATACAGCTTTGGCACTAATTAGCTTGCCGGATTTATTATTTACCTTGCCGGCAGTTACTCCTTTACCACCACGGTGTCTTAATGGAAATTCCTTATAATCACAACGCTTGCCATAGCCTAATTCTGTTACAATTAATAATGACTGATTAGGAAGCACGACACTACCATCAATAACTTCGTCGTTTTTTGCTAATTTTATACCTGTCACGCCATAAGCATTTCTCCCCATAGCCCGAACATCTTTTTCAGAAAACCGTAGCCCCATGCCATTTTTGGTAACTAATACAATTTCATCTTTGCCCGAAGTAAGAAAGGTATTAATTAACCGGTCATTCTTTTCGATATTTATCGCAATTATACCGCTCTTGCGAGGATTAGAAAATTCTTCAAGTGAAGTTTTCTTCACTATTCCTTGGGCTGTAACCATAAAAACATAATTATTCTTTGTAAATTCCCGAACTGAAAGATAAGATGTAATTTTTTCGTCTTTTTCTAATTCAATAAGATTAACAATCGGCCGACCTTTAGCTTGATAAGTCCCTTCAGGAATCTCATAGACTTTTAACCAATAGCATCGACCTTGATTGGTAAAGAAAAGGAGGTAATCCAAAGTTGTTGCGGTTATAAGTCCTTCAACAAAATCCTCTTCGCTCACTTCAACCCCAGCTCGGCCTACTCCACCCCGACTTTGACGACGATATGCCGAGACAGGCATTCTTTTTATATATCCACGGTGTGTAATCATTATCGCAACATTTTCTTCAGCAATTAAATCCTCAATATTTAATTCTTCAACTTTG
>JANXBB010000038.1 GCA_025061975.1 Caldifarciminota bacterium
CCATTAGTTTGATCTTGAATATACAAACTATAAGACGAACCACTAGTAAAAATATTTGCCGGTCCAGATATTCGTCCGCGCACTTTGACATATTGCCCCTCATAATATGAAGAGTAACCATCAGTGCCAACTTTTTGAACCTCATTAATTGAGAGAAGGGGTAATTGATCATTAAGATTTCTTGAAAAATCTCTACGAAAGCGAGGCAAAAATTGATAGCCTTTATTTACTGGGGGATTAGTATCCGTTGTATATTGGCTTTTGATCCCAATAACTGTAAAGGTGTCTTGGATTACAAGTAAACCCGGAATATCAGTATCGGCATCAATTCGAAGTGTAATTGTTCCGGTTGAATCAACAAGAAGATAATTTTGATCGCCAGCTAATAAAAAAGCAGTTGTAAAAACACCTTTTAATGCTACTAAAGATCCTTCATAAGGTTCCCGATTCATCTCACGACACGTTAAACTTACTGGTTCAGGTAGTGGTCGATTACTATCAATAACCGTTATTGACGCATTATAAATTTCGGTTTTGCCGCGATAAAAATAAACTGTGCCGCTTACAATTACACTATCACCTAATTTCACCGGCTGATAATTAAAACTGAAAACATTAACTCCCGCAGTGTTATCTTGGACGTAAATATCGGTCTGCGTTTTTGAAAAAACACCGGTTGGAACTGTAACTATTCCTGTTATATTAACATTACTTCCTCTTAAATCTGGAATCCCGTTGCTATCTGCATCAACTATTGCCTGAGCGATTGGAATAGTTTGGACAGGCAACTGTAAATCAGATAAAAATCGAGGCATTACCTGGTATCCGTCAAAATAAGGTGATACATTGTCATATTGAGCAATAATTCCAATTAAATCGAAATATCCCGACGGAATCGGTTGACCAATAATACTTGAAACATCATTATCGATCCGAATTTGTAGTGTGTTTCCAAACGTATCGCGTATAGTATAATTAGTGTTGCCACTAAAAGTTCCCCCGGGTGAAACAAATCTGACATTTCTAAGTTTAATTAAAGTCCCTTCGTTTTCCACATACCCGGCTAACGTATCAATCCTTACGACTTCAGGAATTGTCATTACTTGAGGACTTACCGGCCGCCCACTTGCATGTTTGGTTATCGTAAGATTTGTAAGCTCAGTCAAACCATAAAAAAGAACTACCGTTCCTGTAACCGTCACACTATCTCCTATGGCAAGTTGAGCAACACCGGGACCGTAAATCGCAACGCCTCCGGTATTATCAAACACATAAGCTGGACCATAACTTCCAAATTGGTTTGCGACGGAAACAATACCGCTAATTGTTACTACTGAATCTAAAAGCAGAGGAACACCCGAACTATTATTACGTCGGATATCGCGAATTGGCCGAGCATT
>JANXBB010000043.1 GCA_025061975.1 Caldifarciminota bacterium
TATACTTTTAGTGCTCAAGCCCGCAACGAACACGGTATTTTAAGTTCTTTTGGTCCTTCGAATACTCAAACAACACTTCCGCCGCTTCAGACTTTTTACTCAGAATCTTTTGAGGGGCTCTTTTTCCCACCATTCGGCTGGGAAACCGAGGTAATTGTAAGTGGTGGGACAAACTGGTCTCGAGTAAATATCGGTCAAAATCCCAGTCAAACACCTTATCATGGGACCGCACAAGCTCAATATAACGCATATCAAACACCTCCTAATGCTCATGCTCGATTGATTACCCCTCCAATTAGTCTTAGAGGTGTCACTAACCCTGTTCTAAAATTTTATATGTATCATAATCATACTAACACCTTACCGGACAGTTTAGTAATTGAGGTTTCAACTGATAATGGTAATACCTGGCGACGAAAAGAAAAATTTTTACGTTATGCAAGTTATTCAGGTTGGCAATTACATACTGTTTCACTTGCAGGAGACAGAGGTACTGTAGCGCTTATAAGTTTCCATGGCTATAGTGCTGGGGGGAACAATATTTATATTGATTCTGTGGCAATTACTTCGGCAACCGATGTGATGATTTCTGATATTATTCGTCCGGACTTTTCCGAATATAAACGCGTTACATTCCAACCCCAAGTTTTAATAACCAATAATAGCGCTACCGGGGTTAACGTTCCGGTGGTCTCAAAGATTTGGACTTTTGCCGGTGGATTCTATCAAGGATTTGATTCTTTACCATTTCCTCCGGTAGGCTGGGTTATTTATAATAACGATCTGGGTACTAATGTCTGGCGGATAAATACTAATTTATCGAATAGTGGTCCAGGATGCGCAATGAGTATAGGCGAAGGTTATTTAAGGAACGATGATTGGCTTATAACTAAGCAATTTAGAGTAAACAATAACGACACTTTAAAATTTTATTATTGCAAGAGAGGAGGCAATGCTGCGTGTTCCTTAGAAGTGTGGCTTTCAACAACTACTAATGCTTTAACAGATTTCAATGTTCGATTAGATGCTTTTGCTGTTAGTAACATCGGATATCTTTCCCGACAGATAAGCTTAAACCCCTATAATGGACAGAACATTTATTTGGCGTTTGTTAATAAAAGTTTCTCCTCTGATACAATATTGTTAGATGACATAAGTATTAGTTATCGGCCTGCAAACTTACTTTACTATGATAGCACAAATGTAGTTCTTCAAGCGAATTCGTCTTTAATTTTAAATTTTAATAGCTATACCCCATCCACTGAAGGACAATATCGATTTTTTAGTTATATTAACCTACCAAGCGACTTTGTTTTCTGGAATAATTACCAAGAGCGTATTTTTGAAGTGATACCGTTTGCATTAATGTTAATAAGACCACAAAACGGTGAGTTTACTAACGACTTAACACCAACCTTTATTTGGCGCAAAGTTATTGGAGCAGTCCAATATCGTATTCAAATTGCAACCGATAGTAACTTTACAAATATTATTCTTGATGAGCTAGTTAGCGAAACTACTTATACTGTTGATTCAGCACACGAACTTTCTGACGGCACTTATTTCTGGCGGGTTCGGGTAAATCTTCCTAGTCCTCCGGATCCTTATTCTTCAGTATGGCGATTTATTTTAGATACAGAAGCGCCAACTCCACCAACCTTAATTTCTCCGGTTAACGGATATATTACTAACAATACCCGCCCAACATTTATTTGGCGTAAAGTAAGAGATGCTATTTCTTATAGATTTTTCCTCTATGATAGTACTTACTCCCAAATTTTTTGTAGTGTAGTATCGGAGACAACTTTTACACTCCAAACTAATTTACTCACTGAAGCGCGTTATTACTGGTCAGTAGCTTGCCGAGATTCGGCAGGTAACTGGTCAAATCCTGCAACGCCCTGGGAGCTAATTATTGATTTAACTCCTCCAGAACCTCCAATTCTAATTTCACCTCGCGATGGCGAAACGATTGAGGGGCAACCCCAATTGTTTATTTGGCACAGCGTATCTGATGCTTCAGCTTATAATATTATCATTACTCCGTCGGCTGACAGTATAATCACCAGCGACACTTTCTATTATGCTTATTTGGATCGAGGAATTTACTGTTGGAAAGTTCGCGCTCGGGATTCAGCGGGTAACTGGTCGAGTTTTTCCGAAGTCCGAAGTTTTAACGTATTTATTGGATGGGTAAGAAGAAAAGCACTTCCCAGTCGTGAAGCATATCGGTTTAAATTTGTTAAAGACGGTGGCGCTCTCGTAAGTACCGATAGTTTTATTTATGCATTTAGAGGCAATAAGTCACACGAGTTTTATAAATATCTTCCGCAGGTAGATTCTTGGGTAACTCTTGAGACGCTAAAATTCGCTCCCACTCCCAATGATCCGACAAAATATACCAAAAAGAAAGTTGGAAAAGGTGCAGCATTATGTTATGATGGTGAAAATACAATATATGCCTTAAAAGGCAATGGCACACGCGAGCTGTGGCGTTATAATATTCAGGAAAACAGTTGGCAACTTGATACGTTTGTGCCCTATGTTCAAGGACTAAAAGGAGGTAGCGCATTGCTTTATTTAAATGGCACAATTTATCTTTTAGCCGGAAGTCAGAAGATTGGGGAAAACAACTTCTTTGCTTATATTCCTCAAAACCGAACTTGGCAAATTTTAGCTCGCGCACCGATAGAACCTGATGGTAAAAGTTTTAAAGATGGAAGCGCTCTTGCAGAATTGGGGGGTAAAATTTATGCATTAAAAGGTGGCGGAAAATACAACTATTTCTATGAGTATAGTATTGGCAATAATACTTGGACACACTTAACACTTGATTCAATACCTCAAGCGCACTCTTTTTATGCTCGGCCCAAGAAGACAAAAGTCAAAGATGGCGCAGCAATGGTTCGAGGCGATAACAGAATTTTTGCAATTAAAGGTGGCAAACGAAATGAACTTTGGTGTTATAATCCTAACTTGCAACCAGGAAGACGTTGGGTCCCTCTTGAAACAATCCCGCGTGCTTTGGAGAATTTTTCTAAAAGTGTGCCGGCTACTGGAGCGAGTTTAGCATTTCTTTGTGGACGACTATATCTTCTTAAAGGCAACAATACGGATGAATTTTGGTCTTATATTTCTTACACGAAAAATAATTATTCAGAACCTTTGCTGTATTTGCCGTCAAACAAAGCTGCTTATCAACTCGACAAAAAACTAACAGAAGCTATAGACACTACAACAATTATATCAAGTTCTAAAGGGTTGTTAGTCCCTATAAATAATTTAACGCCTCTGTCGCATGAAATGACAATAATGCTTTATAACTCAGTAGGTCAAAAACTTAAAACTATTGCGCTTGATTCAAAAACAAACCACCTAGCATTAAATGACGGACTAAATCCCGGTGTATATTTTATAAAATTTTATGTAAAAAATCACCTGATCAACGAGTTTAAATTAATCATTAAATAAATCCCAGCTTAGTTTGGGGTTATTTTAAAAGCCTGGTGTTTTTATTTGTTGACTAAGTTTAAATTATCATTTAAAATATTTTATGAAGCAGCAAAATTGCGATAGCAAAATTAAAAAAGTTTTAGTAATTTTTATTTTGGTGACTTTTATAATCTTAGTATTGGATCAACTTACTAAATATTTTATGGTAAAAATTTTGACAACTAGAACTAATGCCATAAACATTATTAGAGATTATTTGAGATTAAATCTTGTATTTAATCCTAATTTGATTTGGGGAATACCATTGAGGAATTATTTTACATATTATTTCTTGCCATTAATTGGCGTCGGTTTTGTAATTTATTTAGGAATAAAAGCGTTTACAAAATTTGAAGCCATTATATGGGGACTTATTTTAGGAGGAGCGCTAGGTAATTTTATTGATCGGGTGCGGCTTGGCTATGTTATTGATTTTATTGATATGGGTATTGGTAAATACCGCTGGCCAACCTATAACCTTGCCGATAGCGCATTAGTAATTGGTATGTT
>JANXBB010000101.1 GCA_025061975.1 Caldifarciminota bacterium
TAATCAATAATCGCATTGCGGATTTTTTCTTGAAGATCTCGGCCTAAATAACTATTGCTGATTGTAGTGGTGCTTAAAATTTCGGTGCGAAAACCTCGTTTGTTCTGCCAAATTTTTAAAGGCTCAAAATTACTTATAAATCCAGCATAGGTAATAATAAGACAGTCAATCTCATTTTGCTTTTGTGCCTGCGGGGGTGAAAAACGTGTTATATCTTCGGGATTAATAACTAACATTCTGACATCGCGCGCAAATGTCTCATACTGCGCCGAAGTCAAAACCTCAGGAGCTACTTTATTTTGTTCGTAACTGATCTTTACTGTGATTTCTGACAATAAAGATAACTTGCGTGCTTTCGGATAATAACGGAGCGGAAATAGTGCAAATGAACCAATCCGAAAACCGCTTTTTGTGCCTGTTGACGAATAACTAACTACTTCTAAAGGATAAAGCTCCGACTCATAAATTTTAGAATCCAACACAAACCGGCTGTCTTGAGTTTTTAAGCTAATAGGTCGGGGCATGGGTCCGGGATATAAGTAATATGTTCCAGTAATCGGGATCTCGTTATAACTTATAACTTCAATCCTCGTGACTTCAGCATCTGCGGGCACAAGCACATTATAGATTGCCATGGGCAAGATTGGTTTACCGGGCTCAACATAACTATTAAGTCCTTGATAGGATACTAAATCGTAGCCAGAAAGTTTCGTTATCTTGAGTGCATCTAAAGAAAAATAAAAAGTTTTCGTAATACTTCCGGCATAAATTATGCCGGTTAAAATCACTAATAATAAAATTTTTTTCATTCTAATTTACCTTTCTTTTTATATTTTGGGAAAAATATTCGAATCTCTTTTTGCGGATCCTCATCCGGATTTGATGCATGAACCGCATTTTCGGTAATTGAACTTCCAAACCGTGCTCGAATTGTATTAGGCTGGGCTTTTTTCGGATCAGTCGCACCAATAAATTCGCGCAGACGCCTTTGGACGTTTTCGCCTTGAAGCAGTATTCCTACTACCGGACCTGAAGTAATAAACTTTATGAGATCGTTATAGAATGGTTTTCCTTTGTGAATTGCATAAAATCGTTCGGCTTGAAGTTTGGTAAGTCGTGTGTATTTGATGTCAACAATCTCAAAGTTCTTTTCTATTGCGCTGATAATCTCTCCAATATGTTTTGCACGAACCGCATCAGGTTTGATTACCAGTAGTGTCTGCTCCATAAATAAAACATTATATAACATTTTTAGAATTGTGTCAACGAATAAATCTTCAAGGTGGTGGGCAAGACACCACCTTGAACTTTTTAGTCTCATCATCAGCTCTCAGGTGCACTTAGCGCAAAAACGCTATTACGGATCCGTTCTAAAAGATCCCGCTCCAGTCCTCGACTTGCCCACTTGTTAAGCACAATATCAGTAGCCATTACTAACTGCCGACCTGAAAACTTAGTTGCAAGCCGATAAACCTCCCGAGCAAACGCTAAA
>JANXBB010000118.1 GCA_025061975.1 Caldifarciminota bacterium
CCCTGGATTATTATGATTGGCCTTTGGATTTTTTTTGTCCGCAGAATTAGTGCTGGTTCGGATCGAGCTTTTACATTTGGTAAGAGTCGGGCTAAACTAGTAACAGACCGACCAAAAGTTACTTTTGATGATGTGGCTGGAGTTGAGGAAGCAAAGGAAGAATTAAAAGAGATTATTGAATTTTTAAAAGCGCCGCATAAGTTTCAAAGACTCGGCGGCAAAATTCCTAAAGGGGTACTCCTTGTTGGTCCCACCGGAACTGGTAAGACTTTGTTAGCACGAGCAGTTGCTGGTGAAGCCGGGGTGCCATTTCTATCAATTTCTGGTTCGGATTTTGTTGAGATGTTTGTTGGGGTAGGTGCTGCTCGGGTTCGAGATCTTTTTGAGCAAGCAAAACGACATGCACCATGTATTATTTTCATTGATGAAATTGATGCAGTTGGTCGACAACGCGGAGCCGGGTTAGGTGGAGGTCATGACGAACGCGAACAGACACTAAATCAATTGTTAGTTGAGATGGATGGTTTTGATACTCAGGAAGGAGTTATTATCATGGCAGCAACTAACCGACCGGATATTTTAGATCAGGCGCTACTTAGACCCGGCCGGTTTGATCGGCAAATTGTAGTTGATCGACCAGATGTAAAAGGTCGTGAAGGTATTCTAAGAGTTCATACCCGAAGAATTCCTTTAGGAAAAGATGTTGATCTGAAAGTTTTAGCTCGAAGCACGCCGGGATTTTCTGGTGCCGATCTTGCGAATATGGTTAATGAAGCAGCACTTCTTGCAGCACGGCGAAACAAAAATGTTGTTGAGATGAAAGACTTTGAAGATGCTAAGGATAAAGTTTTAATGGGAGTTGAGCGTCGAAGTTTATTTATTTCAGATATTGAGAAAAAATGGATTGCGTTTCATGAAGCCGGTCATGCTCTAGTTTCGAAGTTAATTCCTGGGACTGATCCGATTCATAAAGTTACGATTATTCCTCGCGGACAAGCATTAGGAGTTACGCAGCAGCTTCCAATGGATGACCGCCGTATTTACTCTAAGAGCTACTGTGTCAATCAACTAGCAGTAATGTTAGGAGGACGAGCAGCCGAAGAGCTGGAGTTTAACGACATCTCAACCGGTGCCCGGGATGATATTAATCGAGCAACGCAACTTGCTCGAAAAATGGTATGTGAGTGGGGGATGAGTGAGAAACTCGGACCGCTAACTTTAGGTAAACCAGACGAAGAGATTTTTTTAGGTCGCGAACTTGGATTACATCGAAGTTTTTCGGAAGATACTGCAAAACTTATTGATTCCGAGATCAAACGTTTTGTTGACGATGCTTATAAGCGTGCTAAAAAATTACTTTCAGAAAATCTTGATAAGTTAAAATTATTAGCACAAAAGTTGTTAGAAAAAGAAATTCTTGAAGGTCGAGAGATTGATGAACTTTTAGGTTTAACAAGTTCACAGCCTCAGGAAGGTTAAAAAATGAAGTTTTTCGGATCAATTGTGGCGTTAGTTACCCCATTTGATGATAACAATAAAGTTGATCTTGAAGCGCTAAAAGAAAATATAAAATATCAGCTGCGTAATGGCACTGATGGATTCGTGCCTTGTGGAACTACTGGTGAAGCGCCAACATTAACTACAGAAGAATGGGAAGCGATAGTAAAAACTACAGTCGAGACCGTAAAAAGACAAAAGCCGGTGATTGCCGGTGCAGGTACAAATTCTACTACAAAAACAATTCAGCTTGTTTCCCGTGCAAAAGAATTAGGAGCCGATGGATGTTTAGTGGTGTGCCCTTATTATAACCGGCCCACTCAAGATGGTCTTTATGAGCATTTTAAAGCAATTGCCGAGTCAGTCGATTTACCGCTAATCATATATAATATTCCGGCACGAACCGGGGTTAACATTCTTCCGGTAACAGTTGTGAAACTTTATGAGAAATATCCGAAAATTATTGTGGGAATCAAAGAAGCATCAGGTAATTTAGACCAAATAAGTGAAATCCGTGCGCGGTGTGGTAGGGATTTTTTAATTTTTTCCGGAGATGACATTTTAACCTTACCAGTTTTGGCCATTGGAGGGGATGGAGTAATTTCAGTGGTAGCTAATATTTATCCGAAAGAAATGAGCATGATGATTAAACATTTCTTTAACGGCGAAATTGAAAAAGCATTAGCACTTCATTATAAGTTATATCCGATATCTAAAGCCATGTTTATTGAGACCAATCCTGCTCCAGTAAAATTTGCGATGTCGTATTTAGGAATGAAAGCGGGGAAACCTCGGTTACCATTGGTTGAAATTAGTGAGGCTAATAAAACGTTAATAAAAAATACCATTGATAACTATCAAAGTGTAATAAACGATGATTAGAGTTGCAATAATTGGAGTTTGTGGTCGTATGGGAAGTGCACTTGCAGAGCTAATTCTTAAGGAAACTGATTTAACTGTGGTCGGAGGTGTTGAAGCCATCGGCCATCCATCTGTAGGAACTCCGATCGGTAACGGTTTTATCACCACCGATTTGAACTCGATTATTAGCCATTGTGATGTCGCTATTGAATTTGCAATACCTGAAGTAACTATTGATAATGCTCGCATCTGCGCCCGAGCTAAAAAACCTTTTATTACCGGAACTACGGGTCATAAAAATTTGGATGAGATAAAAATTTATTCAAAAGACATTCCAATTTTAATTGCGCCTAATTTTTCTTTAGGGGTAAATCTTCTTTATAAGCTTGTATCAGATGCTACAAAACATTTAATAGATTTTGATATAAATATTGTGGAAGTTCATCATAAATTGAAACGAGATAAGCCAAGTGGTACTGCGAAGCGGCTATCCGCTATTATTAAAGAAGTATCTGGTCGTGAGGTTCCAATTGATTCAATTCGAGCTGGGGATATCGTCGGTGAACATTTTGTAATATTTAGCGGTCCCGGGGAGCGGTTAGAATTGATTCACCGTGCTGCTTCAAGATACGCATTTGCGTACGGGGCAATAAAAGCAATTAGATTTATTGTAAATCAAGAACCGGGACTTTATCAGATGACAGATGTACTTAAATATTATATTTCAGGTGTTTAATTAATCTAATTTTCCACCGGTGATTTTTTCATATGCTAGCAGATATTTTTCTCGTGTCTTTCGGATTATTTCTTCCGGAAGTCGAGGAGCCGGTGGTTGTTTATTCCAACCAATACTTTGTAAGTAATCCCTTAGATATTGTTTATCAAAACTTGGTGGAGGGGTTCCTACTTGGTATTCATGAATATCCCAAAATCTTGAGGAATCTGGGGTAAGTAGTTCGTCAATTAATATTAATTCGTTGTCAATTAGTCCAAATTCGAATTTAGTATCGGCAATAATTATTCCTCGGGCTTCGGTGTAAATTGAGGCTTTTTTATAAATATCTATCGAAATTTTTTTTATAATATTGGTTAGTTCTTCACCAATGATTTTTTTCATTGTGTCTTCGGTAATATTCTGATCATGACCAGTTTCTGCTTTGGTTGACGGGGTAAATATTGGTTCAGGCAATTTTTCAGCTTGTTTTAAATTTCCTGGTAGCTTAATACCCGAAACGGTTTGGGTTTTCTGATATTCATCCCAGGCTGAGCCGGTTAGATATCCTCGAACAATACATTCAACAGGAAGGGGTTTAGTTTTACGGACAATCATAGCTCTTTTGTTAAGTAGTTCTTGATACGGAGCTAATTCTTTGGGGAATTCTTTGCAGTCAGCAGTTACCAAATGATTTGGGACAATATCTTTTGTAAAATTGAACCAAAAGCAGGAAAGTAATGTGAGGACTTTACCTTTATCAGGAATAGGATCCGGCATTACAATATCAAAAGCTGAAATTCGATCAGTCGCGATGATTAATAGGTTGTCACCTAAATCATATATATCTCGAACTTTACCTCTTTTATATAACGGTATATCTGGAATGTTAATTTCTGTAAGCATAAATTTGCCCCTATTGAACTTTTTTACCAACTGGGATAATGTATACTACTTCTTCTTTAATTCCTAAAACTGAACGGGCTGCTGAATCTTCAAATGCTCCGATGATTACAGATCCTAATCCTAATGCCTCGCCTTGAAGCTGCACATTTTGTCCCACATGACCGACTTCGTTGTCAACATATCGGACTCCCCGTTTTCCATACCGTTTAATCATTTTGTCATAATTAGCAGCAACAACAATGTTTATTGGTGCATTTTGAATATATTCCTGATTCCAAGCAGCTTCAGCTAATTCTTTTCTTACATCTTTACTTGAAATTTTTTCGAGTTCATGGGTATTACTTAAATAACGATAGACACCCGGTGTAAGATCTATTACTTCGCCAACAACCAAGTATACTGTAAGAGGATATATTGCACCAGCTGATGGTGCGGTTTTACCTCCCCAACCGGTTGTTTGACCTTGTGCTGCCCATAGCAGTTGAGATACGTCGTTCAGAGTTAAAGGCTCTTTTTTATATTGACGAACTGAACGTCGGATGCTCAGTGCTTCTTCCAAACTCATTTCGCTCTTTAACCG
>JANXBB010000145.1 GCA_025061975.1 Caldifarciminota bacterium
TTTCGATATCTTCATAATTTGTAATCTGCGCAGTAAAAAGAATTCCCCCGAGACTTATAGAGCTTGTTATACATAAAATAATTACAGCTTTCATACTTATATTAATTAATGATTAGTAATTTATAAGTCAATCCTTCCGCATAAAGCCAATATATTCCTTGAGGGATTTGTGATGGTATTGAAAATCTGTAATCTCCTTGAGCAAGATAACCCTGATAGAGTTTTGCAGTGAGGCGGCCGGTATGGTCATAAAGCTTTAGTGTCAGATTTTTAGCTTTATTAAGCGAAATTTCAATTATGCGATTTCCAAACAATGTTTTTAAAATTATTTCATTAGCACGGAGTTTATTTGAATTTTCTGAAATTCCTGGGGTTTGTAAGATATAATGCCCAGTTCTTGCCATATTGAAATGATAGGTTGGCCATTCGCAGCTTAATTGGTTATAAGGTACCCCGGCTTCCCAAATTGATACTTCCATAATTGAACCGATTGCTGAAACCGCAATAATGTCAAGCGAGTCATCACCGTCAACATCGCATACCGTAGCCCCATTAAGATAAGTAAAACCGTAAGTTCTTAGGGGCCAATTAATAACCGGCGTACCATCATGGTGACAGGCATGTAAAAACCCTAAACTATCAGTTGATGTTACTTTGTTGCTACTAAAAATAATCTCCATATCATCATCGCCGTCAAGGTCGCATACTGCAATATTTCCTTCGGCAGCTTCGCCGTTTGAAGAAATATAGGGAAAACCTGAAAGTACTGTGCCATTATCATCAAAAGCATATAAAGCATCGCAAGTTCCACTAACAACCCCTGAAACTCCACAAATAATTTTAAGGTCACGATTTCGATAAAGATCTACTACAGTTGGTGGGCAATAAGTCCAACGGCTAAAATTGTAAGGCCAGCCCGAAACTATCACGCCATTATATCGAAACACATAAACTCCACCACCGTTTTGATGGGCAGCAACTATTATTTCTAATGTATCATCGCCATTAAGATCAGCTAAAACTGGTGATTGATAAGAAAAACTTCTGCCTCCAGGATTTACTTGAGGCCAACCTGGAAGTATTGTGCCATCGGGTCGAAAGACATAAATTGAAGAATAGGAACAATAAACAATCTCTTTTATCCCATCGCAGTTAATATCACCAACTGCCGGAGTTACCGCAGGCACATGATTAAGTGAGCAGCTTCTTATTACCGATCCGTTATATTTAAGGATAAAGAGATGGCCAATGGGATAATTACGTTCCGCGACAATTATTTCTAATGTGTCGTCATTATTAATATCAGCAAGGCACGGGCTACATGCAAAATTGCCGTTGTGAGGGCCGCTAAAAGGCCAACCGGGTTTTATAGTACCATTTTCTGCAAAAAGATAAACCTTACCACCACTTGTAAGTCCGCGAGTAACAATACAAATTTCATAGTTACCATCTAAATCAACATCAGCGACTGCCGGAGCTTCTTGACAGGGATTGTTAACTGATTGGGGCCAACCCGGATATAATGTGCCGTCATACTTCCAAACATATACTTGATTAGCAGTTGAGCCCCGAATAACTTCTAATTTCCCATCATTATCAAAATCAGCAACTGCCACACCTCGCACCGGACTAAACTGTGTTCCACTTAAAACCCGTACCGGCCAACCCGGAAGATATGGCAGATTATTAGAATTACTAACCGATGTTTTTACACTTAAAGTTTCTAATTGATTTTCGAGGTAAATCTCACTTGCAATATCAGTTGATTTAATAACTAATAGATCCGGCGCTAAAAGCTCACAAAAAATAAAAAGACAAATTCCCAGTTTTTTCATCTGCCCTCCATTATTAACAATAGTAATGTTGTGAGAATTGTCAAGAGATTTAAACTGTAAATAATAATCTATTGACAAATCGTTAAGGTTCGCATATATTAATAGAACATAACCTTTAAAGGAGGAGTTTATGAAAAATATTATAAAAATAGTTTTAGTAACGTTAATTTTTGTAGTAAGTAATGCTTTAGCCCAAAGCTGTCCGAGTTGCCCAAGTAAAACGATATGCGAAGAAGAAAAAGAGCTGAAACATGGCAAAGAAAAAATTGTTGAGAAAAAAATCTTTGTAGCTCCGGAATTCGAAGATCGGGGCTTTTTAGGAGTGATAACCGAAGAGTCGGAAAAAGGCCTTCAGATTATAGAAGTTGTTCCAGAAAGTCCTGCAGAAATTGCCGGACTTAAGCCCGGAGATGTTGTTTTAGAGATTAACGGCAAAAAAACTACAACTCCTGAAGAATTAAGAAAAATTATTGGGCAATTTCGACCCGGTGAAGAAGTGGAATTTAAAGTGCTTAAGGAAGGCGAAGAAAAGCTTATAAAAATTAAATTAGCTCCGATGCCTAAATCTCCCAAGCGCATGGTTCGTAAAGAAATGCCGTTTGAAACTCAAGGGGGTGCAGGATATTTTGGACCGGGCTTGGGGTTTATTAACTACCGCGAACTTAACAATTTATTTGCTCTTAATTTCATTCCTAATTTGAAGCGCAATCATTTTATGTTTGGCGGGGGAGGTTATGCTCAGATTAACCGAATAAGAATCGGAGGTTATGGTGTTGGAGGTGTTCAAAGCGTCAATAACGATCAATTAAATATTGAAGCTGGGCTGGGAATTGGTGTTTTTGAGCTTGGATATTCGGTAGTTTATACTAAAGGCTTGTTGTTGACACCTTATTTAGGAATTGGAGGCGGGGGAATTAGTCTTAAAATAACTCCGCTGGGCAATCGGCCAGCAAGATTAGACGATATTTTAGGGCTCAATGCTAATTTCGGCGTAAGTAAAGTTTCAAAAGGCGGATTGATCTTGCTACCGGGAATAAGTCTTGATATTCCATTAATATTTACCGGCTTATCCTTTAAAGCTGGTTATTTATATTCGCCCCTATCCGGCTCATGGGAACATGAAGATTATGGTCAAATTGCCGGACCAGATTTTAATCTTCAAGGAATTTACACATCACTTAATGTTTTATTTGGTGGGTTTGAACGGCCCCGACGCAAAAAGTGAATTATAAAAATATGAAGAAGTCAACACTTACAAAAATAGTCATTGGAGCAATTTTCGCAGGGATTGTTGGATTTGTTGTTTCACTCCTTGTGATAAAACTTTTATGGTCGTGGATTGTGCCGGAGCTTTTTCCTAAAGCGGTTGAAGATGGTTTGATTGTGCGGAGTCTTTCCTGGCTTGGTGCATTAAAAGTTGCGATTATTATTGGTATTTTTTCTGGGCTAAAAAGTACTTATCGTTGTCGGTGTGAGTGCAATAAGAATAAAGAGCCGGATTCTAAAAGTAGTTGCTGTAAAGCAAGTTAACAGCTAAAGCGTAAATTTTTTATCCCAAAGCGCAATTTTCAGCATCTTTATTTTATGAAAGGCAAAACTATGGATATATTAGGAGTATTAATTAAAATAAGGAGGATAACTAATCAGAAAGTCCGAAGACAATGTCTATAAAAGAATAAAAAAGCAAAGCTAACCCCTATACGGTCCGGGGGATATCACACACGAACTTAAAGAGATTGTTTTTCTGTTTATAAAGCTTGTAGTTTCTAATTTAGTTTTAGTGCTAATAAAGCCGGAGATTTTGCGCAAAACCAAAAAAGATCTAACAGCGGATATGTTCAATAATCCTTAAACCGACAATTAAAGGGATCTAAAGCACAAACAACTGACGATTTAATCAGAACGAAATAGCCTTATTTACTTTAATGGAAAAAGGGAAAATATGCTTAAGCTTTGGTGCAAAGGTGTAAGTAAACCGACCTGAACATTATTTTAGCCTTACGTGTATTAAGAGTAAATGTTTTTAGAAAACATTAAAACATAACTGCACTAACTATTCCGAATATACCCTAAAATCCGAAGTGTTAGGAAGAGATTTTGAGTAACTAATTGAAATTTGTTGTGCAGAATATCGGCTTAGTTGATAAATTTAAGATAACAAACCCGTATGATGAGGCAGGTGATGGAATGGGATATTTTATTTTGGAAGAACTGAATTTGGTGTGAGCACTGGTTAAAATATTTAAAATATAACGAGTAAGACAAATTAAACCCTTTATATAAATTTTGATCTTTATTGACACAGATTAAATCTCGGTTTATAATTTAACTATGAGTAACGGTTGGCGTGGACCATTAGAAAAGATTGACGAGTGTCGCTATAAGATTCCCAAAAGTTATAAAGCTCAAATGCGCGTTGATGGAATTATTTATGTGGATGCACGGTTGATTGATAAAGTTAAAGAGGATATGGCGCCTGAGCAAGTTGCAAATGTTGCAACAATGCCCGGCATACTTAAAGCTTCAATGGCGATGCCTGATGTTCATTGGGGCTATGGTTTTCCAATTGGTGGTGTTGCCGGTTTTGATACCGAAACTGGTGTGATCTCACCTGGGGGCGTCGGTTATGATATTAACTGCGGCGTTCGACTCCTTCGGACCAATTTGTTTAGAAAAGATATAACCCAAGACATTTTAGAGAAACTAGTTCGTGCCATTTTTCACAATGTGCCATCCGGTGTTGGTTCTCAAGGTAAGATAAGAATTTCCGAATCCGAGGTAAAAGAAGTATTAGTGAAAGGAGCCCAATGGGCATACGAAAAAGGTTATGGCACAAAAGAAGATTTAGAATATACTGAAGAGCATGGCAGAATGGCCGGAGCTGATCCATCAAAGATTTCACGCCGGGCACTTGAACGTGGTGCACCACAACTCGGCACATTAGGTGCTGGTAATCACTTCTTAGAGATTCAAGAAGTTGTTGAAATTTATGATGAAGAAGCAGCTAAAGTTTTTCGGTTAGAGAAAGGAATGATTACAGTAATGGTTCATACTGGTTCTCGGGGATTAGGTTATCAGATTTGTGATGATAATGTTCGAGATTTAGGTAAAGCGGTGCAAAAATATGGCATCTCACTACCGGATCGTCAATTGGCATGTGCTCCAATAACCTCGCCCGAAGGTAAAGCATATTATGCAGCAATGGTTTGTGCCGCCAATTATGCTTGGGCGAATCGTCAATGTATTACTCATTGGGTGCGAGAAGCATTTAGTCAGGTGCTTGGGAAGTCCCAAGATGAGTTAGGGTTAGAGTTAATTTATGATGTGGCGCATAATATTGCTAAGTTTGAAGAACATATTGTTGACGGTCAGAAGAAGTTAGTTTGTGTTCATCGTAAAGGAGCAACCCGGGCATTTCCGCCCGGTCATCCGGCACTACCCGAAAAATATAAAGCCCTGGGTCAGCCGGTAATTATTCCCGGAGATATGGGGAGTAATTCTTATCTTTTATTAGGTACTAAACAAGCATTCGAAGAAACTTTTGGGTCAACTTGTCATGGTGCCGGACGGGTTTGGTCAAGAACTAAAGCTCTTGATGAGACACGCAATCGTGATATTGCTCGAGAACTACGTTCTCAAGGAATTTTAGTAATGGCTGCATCCAAAGAAGTTTTACGCGAAGAGGTCCCGGATGCTTATAAAGATGTTGATATTGTGGTGGATGTTTGCCATAAGGCCGGAATTTCGAAAAAGGTC
>JANXBB010000167.1 GCA_025061975.1 Caldifarciminota bacterium
AGTTTGGTTTCAAACTCAGTAGCTTTGGGGTATGGCAAGTAGATATCTGGTGCAACACCACCACCTCCGTAAAGCAAGCGTTTTTTTGCTCCTAAGGAATAATATTTTTTGGCTAATTGTTGTTCAGTGGTATCTTTGGCAACTTTAAGCTTTGTCGGTCGGTTAATGCAGCGGCCTGAAGGTGTATACCAATAAGCGGTGGTAAGTTTAATTGCATTAGCTTCATCAATTGGGTGTACAGTTTGGACAGAACCTTTACCAAAAGTAGTATCGCCTAAAATCAATGCCCGTTCCCAATCTTGAAGTGCCCCGGCAACAATTTCTGATGCTGATGCTGAACCCCGATCGACTAAGACAATGACCGGAAAATCACCATCTCGGCCTTCAGCAGTTGCTACATATTCCCGACGCGTTTCGGCTCTTCGGCCTTGAGCTATTACTACAGTTTTGCCTGTACTTAAAAAAAGATCTGAAACTTCAAAACCTTCTTGCAGATAGCCGCCGGGATTGGAGCGCAAATCAAAGATTATCTTCTTAACTTTATATTTGTTAAAAAGTGTATCCAATGCCTGCTCAACTTCAGTTCGGGCAACCCGAGAAAAGTCAGCTAATCTAATATAGCCAATACCTTCGGCAACTACTCCATAATAGGGTACCGCTTTAATCTTTATCGTATCGCGCACAATTGAAAAATTAAGGTCTTCACTAACCCCTTCACGCCGGCATGTAATATTTACTTTAGTGCCGGGCACACCTCGTAAAAGTTTCATTGCTTCTTGAATGGACATGTTTTCAGTAGACTTATCCTCAATCTTAATAATCTTATCACCGGCGCGGAGTCCGGCACGATATGCTGGAGTTCCTTCAATTGGTGATATTACTGCCGGATAGTTATCACGAGTCCCAATATAAATTCCGATTCCCCCGAATTGTGCTTCTAATTTAGTTTTAAGCTCGGAGTACTCGTCTGATTCTAAATAATTTGAATACGGATCAAGCCCTTCAAGCATTCCCTCAATAGCTCGTTTGATCAGTTTATCGTGATCAACTTCAACAACATATTCGTTAATAATCAAATTTAATATATAACTAAACCGCTCAAGTGATGCACGAAGTCCGGTAATTCTTTGAGCCCAAAGCCGGGCAACAAAAAATCCTCCACCAATTAAAACTACAAGCAGCGTAACACTTACAAAGATTTTGGTTTTATTACTGGTTAATGTTGGCATATTAATCCTTTAGTTTTTAAATAATTATCAACTTTTTCTTTGATTTCATTAAACAATTCTATTTCGCCTTTCTCGCCAGAAAAGACCCAGATCTTTTTAGGAGCTTTACGCGCTAACTTTAGATAGGCATTACGCACTTTGTTATAAAACTCCACAGTCTCTTTTTCGAGCCGATCCGGCGCACATTCGCTGCGCGTCCTAATTCGGCTAAGACCAACTTCAACCGGAACGTCAATAAGAATTGTGATATCCGGTTTGATATCAGCACAGGCATACTTGTTAAGGCGCGAGACAACTTTTAATGTGAGATCCCGACCAACTCCTTGATAAGCTAATGATGATAATGAAAATCGATCAGTTATCACAATCATTTTGGCGCGAAGCGCTAAAAGAATTTTTTCGTAAACATGTTGCGCACGACTCGCTAAATATAAAAAGAGTTCGGTTTTAGGATGCATCGCTTTAAAGCGTTCATTTAAAAGAATCTTTCGTATTTCATCGCCAATCTCGGTTCCACCAGGTTCATAGGTTAAAATCACTTTCAAGCCTTGTCTGTGAAGATATTCATACAAAAGATGGGCTTGAGTTGATTTCCCCGACCCCTCAATGCCTTCAAATGCTATTAAAATACCACGCTGCACAAGTAAACACCCGCTCGTATCTTATATTTTTATTTTATTACTTACTACTGCTCTTCTTTTTCAGTCCGTATTTTTTAATAAACTCTTCAGTTTTTTGCTTACAGATATGATCGGGAAATTGCACTGGCGGCGTCTTCATAAAATAGCTTGAGGGTTCAATAATACTACCAGATAATTTATTGTCCAAGGCTAATTTAGCACAGCGTATCGCATCAATTACAACTCCTGCAGAGTTTGGTGAATCCCAGACCTCTAATTTTAGTTCAATGTTAAGGGGCACATCGCCAAAAGTCTGACCTTCAAGACGCATGTAAGCCCACTTACGGTCTTTAAGCCAGGCAATATAATCTGATGGGCCGATATAAATATTTTCTTCACCGATATCATACTTAAGAAGCGATGTTACTGCACCGGTTTTAGATTTCTTTTTGGATTCAAGCCGAGAGCGTTCTAGCATATTAAGAAAATCTGTGTTGCCGCCAACATTAAGCTGTGAAGTACGGAGAAGTTTTACGCCGCGGTCTTGAAATAATGTCACAAGTGCTCGATGAAGAATTGTTGCACCAACTTGAGATTTTATATCATCACCGATTACCGGAAGTCCTCGTTCCTTAAACCGATTATGCCAGTATTTCTGCGATGCAATAAATACCGGAATGCAATTAACAAATGCACACCCGGCATCTAAAACTTGCTCCACATACCATTTAGTAGCTTCTTCCGAACCGACCGGAAGAAAATTTACTACCACATCAGTCTTTGACTCTTTTAGGGCACGCACAATATCAGCGGTTGGGCCGGGTGCTTTCTCAATGATCTGCGAGAGATAATAACCGAGCCCATCATGAGTCATACCGCGAATAACTTTAACCCCGGTCTTAGGCACATCACAGAACTTATAAGTATTATTAGGATAAGTAAATATTGCTTGCGCTAAATCTTTTCCAACTTTTCTTTTATCAATATCAATTGCAACACTAAATTCAATATCGGAAATATGATAGCCCCCTAAATCAACATGCATAATCCCAGGAATTAACTCATCGGGCTTAGCATTCCGATAATAATAGACGCCTTGGACTAAACTTGATGCACAATTGCCTACACCAATTATTGCAACTCTAATTTTAGGCATAACGCCCCCTTTGTTAAAAATTTAGTTGTTTCATAATTTACCATAATTATCACTACAAACCACTAAATTGTCAATAGTTTAATCTAAACATCGTAAAAAAGGATTCTGAAGTTTTATATCACGAAAGATCCCCCATTCACCATGTCCTGGATATACAATAAGTTCATCGGTAAGTACAGTTGATAACTTTTTTAATGACTTAAACATCAGTTCCTCGCTTGATCCAGGAAAATCAGTCCGACCAATAGAGTCATAAAACAAAGTATCACCGGTAAAACAAAACTTATCACCAATTAAACAAATGCTTCCTGGAGTATGCCCAGGGGTATGAAGCACTTTGAGTTCTAAATTACCAATTTTAATTGTATCGCCGTCATCTAATAAGACATCAGCCGGCGGGGAACTTACAAAATCACCAATGAGAAGTGAAAGATTTTTTGACGGATGGGTAAGGAGTTCGGCGTCATCTTTATGAATATAAACCATTGCACCACTTTCCGCTTTGAGTTGCCGATTAGCTCCAATATGATCCATATGACCATGGGTATTAATAATATGAGTAATTTTGCCC
>JANXBB010000229.1 GCA_025061975.1 Caldifarciminota bacterium
GCTGGTGAAGTTGTAGCTTTAATTACCACCCTTCTTAATGAACGTGGTTATCAAAATGCAACTAATGTAACAAGTACAATTAATACCGATGATCCGGGAATTACAATTCTTAAAAACACTGCAAGCTATCCACCGATTCCAGCTGGACAAACTGGCAATTGTTCGGCAGACTCATTCGTGTTTCAAGTGGCGTCAAATTTTATTCCTCATCGAGTCCGCTTTATTATTACTCATTCAGCAACTCCTCCAACCTTACGAACTTCTGATACAATATATATAAATGTAGGATCCCCCCGAATATTATTAGTTGACGATGATGCTGGGCAGAATTACGAACGTTGGTATAAAGAAGCAATTGACTCTCTTAAAACTTTCTATTCAATATGGACGGTAGCAACCAGCGGTTCTCCTCCACTTGAAACATTACTTAGTTACCCAGTAGTAGTTTGGTTTACAGGTCTTGATAGTTTAAACACCTTGACCCCTACTGATCAAAGTAATCTAACAAGCTATTTAAATCAAGGAAAAAATTTATTCATATGTGGACAGAATATTGGTCAAAATATCGGAACAACATCATTTTATAATAACTACCTACATGCTGAATACGTAACAACTCATACCGGACAAATTTTCGCAGTGGGAGTACCCGGGGATCCGATTGGGGGTGTTAGTGGTGATACAGTTGTCTTAGGAGGTGCCGGAGGTGCAGCTAATGCATCTTCATGTGATGGAATAAGACCTATCGGCGGTGCCTATGGATCGTTTCGTTATCGTGGATATGCTGATACCACAGTTTATGGAGCAATTCGATATTCAGGAGCATATAAGGTAGTATATTTTGGAATGCCGTTTGAGGCAATTAATCATTCACCGACTCGCTATATTCAAAAATGGGAAGTTATGCGTCGGATTCTTACCTTCTTTAATGAACCCTTGCCTCAAGATATAATAGAAGAAACCCAGCCCTATCAACTCCGGACTGCTGCTCGTTTAATTAGATTTAATATCTATCCTAATCCATCATTTGACAAGGTACATTTCCAACTAGAATTCACGGGAACTTCTTTGCCCGTAGTTATAAATATCTATGATATCAAGGGCAATCTTTTAAAAACAATACATACCACATCAAATTTCGTGTGGAACGGTACCGATAATCGTGGTAATCGGGTAGGCAAAGGCATTTATATCTGTGAATTAAATGTTGGAAGTTATAAATTAACCCGAAAAGCAATACTTTTAAAATAATATCCTCCTTAT
>JANXBB010000227.1 GCA_025061975.1 Caldifarciminota bacterium
ACATTAATCTGCTCTACAGCAATCACACATGATGATAATTTAACAAACAATACAATTACAAAACTTGTTCATGTAAACCCATGGCTTCTAAAAGCTCCAATTCCGTCCGATGCTAAAAATTTTAAAGTTAAACACGGTGCTCTTGTTTATGCTCCGGATTTTCGAAGAATTTTTGCACTCAAGGGCAATTTGAACAACGAATTTTATGCCTATAATCCTGATACCGACCAATGGGAATCATTACCAAGATTGCCCCTTTATCCCTCAAACAAAAAACCCAAAGCAGGATGCGCTTTAACTTTTGGACTGGGCCGGAAAATCTTTGCGCTAAAAGGTGGTGGTAATAACCGAGACTTTTATTGCTATGATATTATTGATAGCACCTGGACGCCGTTAGAAACAATTTATGATCCAGCATATTATACTAATAAAAAACCAAAGGATGGAGCAAGTATTGCTTATAGTGAATATGATGGTCAGATCTACGCAATTTTAGGTAATAATACCACAGTACTTTTAGCATATGTTCCGGGCACGCCTCCTCATGGTAATTATTGGCGCTACATCAATCGGATTCCACCTCAGTATGGAGATAAAGGGTTTAAACACGGAGCTTCAATTCAGTGTGTTGATACCATTGTATATATCTTTCGGGGCAATAGTACACGTGACATATTACGCTATAATATTGCACGTCAGGAATGGCTTCCTAAATTAGAAATTCCGGGCAGTAGAAATAAAATTCAAGCCGGAGGCACTTCTTCGTATCATCCGTATACACAATCGATATACTTCTTTACCGGAGGTAATAAAAAAACATTATGGAAACTTCATATTCCTACAAACAGCCTCGATAGCATCACAGAAATTCCTGCCGGACCTACGAATAAAAAGATCAAATCTGGATGTGCAATTGTTGCATGTGCAGCAAATGATCCTCTTTTTATTCTTAAAGGGACGAATACCAACGAATTCTGGGGATTTGCATTCTGGGCACCAGCAACTAAATTAAATACCAACAACCCCAAAACTCGTGAGTCGTCATGCGAAAAATCTAAATCACCTTCTGAGGTTTTATTCAAAGTTGTGAATTTTAGTAATGTAATCTATTCTTTACCTAATCAGGCTCAAGTAAATTTAAAACTTTACTCTCCGGCCGGACAATTAATAAAGGTTATAAGAAACGAGCTCCAAGAACCAGGTACGTATGAAATAGCTCTGAACGCACTTAAAAACTTACCTCGAGGAATATATATCCTTAAAGCTCAGTTTAATTCCAGTATTTTTATTAGAAAAATAATTCTTTATAGTTGATCTAGTTTTTTATAAAAATCTCTATAAAAAGGTTAATACGACATATTTTTATTTTCAAAAACTAACCCAAGTAAAAAATAGTTAAGTTTATTTTTAAGTTAACATTTGTACATTATAAAAGCTAAATGGAACTTATTTTAAGTTTTTAAATGCCTAACAATTATAACTTTTATTATTGCATATACAAAACAGTATAGGCAACTTACAGAACAAAGCAAAATTATAGAAAATCTCAAAAACCTTGACGAACTTAGTAAATATCGATATTATAAATCAAAAAAATAATAATGGACTTTATTGTGCGAATCGACGATCGCTTAATTCACGGACAAGTAACTGCGGGATGGGTACGTCCACTTGGTATTCAACGAATTGTTTTGGCAAATGATAAGGTAGCGTTAGATCCCCTACAAAGAGAAATTTATTCTTTGGCAGTGCCACCGGGAATTGAAGTTCAAATCTTAACTGTTAACGAGGCGATATCTTATCTTAAAAATTCCTCAAGTACTAAAAAAACAATTGTAATAGTTGACTCCCCTCGCGACGCTCTAAAACTTGTTGAAGGTGGTATAAAAACCAACACGATTAATGTCGGCGGTCTCCATTACGAACAAGGCAAACATCCGCTAACATCCTACATATTCCTTTCCGATAACGATTTTCGTGATATATCGCTCCTTATTGAAAAAGGAATCATTCTTGAAGGACAAGAAATTCCTGGAAGTCCTAAAGTGGTGCTTAATTCTTTAATTTTAACCAAATTTAAACAAAATACAAAATAGATGATTGGATTTATTATAATAATAACTTTTTTGGGTGCAATAATACTTCTTGATAAATCGGCATTCGGAGAATTTGGCATCTCACAACCTATTGTTTCGTGTTCTTTTATCGGCTTGATCTTTGGAAATTTTGAAGTGGGGTTATTTTTAGGAGTATTACTTCAATTAATATGGATTTCAGATTTACCATTAGGAAGTAAAGAGCCCCAAGACAGTGAAACAGCCGGAGTTGTGGCAATTATAACCTTTTTGATCATAAAAAAATTCTCAGCCACTTTTCAATTAGAATCAGCGTTATTTATTAGTCTGTTATTTGCTGGAATTGCAGCAATTTTAGGGCAACTCACTCAAAAGTTACTTAAAAATTATAATAACCGCTTATTAAGATACTATAACACCTATAAAGAGAAAACTAGCACTT
>JANXBB010000153.1 GCA_025061975.1 Caldifarciminota bacterium
GAAGAATATTTTGCGCCGATCGTTATCAATGCCGCCGGTCCTTGGGCTAAAAATATTGGCAAACTTGTTGGATTAGACCTGCCTGTTGAACCTGAACGGCACGAAAGTTTAGTTACCGAGGCCTGCGAACGACTTTTTGATCCGATGCTTGTTGATTATCGTCCGGACGGATGTTATTTTGTCCAAAATTACAAAACAGGTCATTTTATTGGATGCTACACACCAATTCCTAATGATCCCGGAGATCATATAGATGCGTCAAGTGTATTTTTAACTGAAATGCCTCGCCGAATGGTTCGTTTGGTGCCCAAATTAAGATATTTAAAGGTACTTAGGCAATGGGCTGGAAGTTATGAAATGACACCGGATGGTAATCCAATTGTCGGTCCAACACCAATCGAGGGATTTTATGTTTCTGTGGGGATGTGTGGACACGGTTTTATGTTTGGGCCGGCATTAGGAAAATTACTTGCAGAAATGATTATTGAAGGTAAAAGCTCAATTCCCCTTGATGAGTTTTCATTTGCCCGATCCTTTGATAAAAAAGAATTAATGAAATAAAATGAGGGAGGCATATGAAAAATTGCCTCCCTCGCATTAAATTTTTTCTTTATTGTAGCTTAAATTTTTAATCCCAATCCGAAATTGAAGCTTAAAAGTGACATAACCCCGGGTGATTGGATGTTAGAAACCAGCGAATTATTGGGGATAAATTTTGCACCCCAAGGTAAAGCATTAGTTTTCACCGCGAAGTCAATTTGAGCATCCGGTAACGCTGGAAGGAAGCTTAAACGTCCTTCAAGAAAATTAAGTTTGAGATTATAAGAAGCTCCTAATCCGGCGTAAATCGGTACCCTTAACGGGAGAATTGGTGTGTTATTATTAATATTGTAGAGATAGTCCATTGATACCAAAACTCCAGTGCGAATAGTAACAGGTGATACCGGGACGGAGAACATTAAACCCAATTTTACATTATTCACATCATGCGGATTAGGTATTCTAGCGCCTAAATATAAATCAAATATAGACAAAGATAGCCCTAAATTTAATTCGTTATAGCCACGGAGTGTAAGTGTTTGCGGTCCACCAATTGTAACGTGGTCATGTTGTCCGGGAAGAACCGAAATTGCTAATCGTCCATAAATACTGTCGGGTAAAATAAAATTAACATAGTTACTATCGACTCTCATACTATCCGGCATATTAGTAAGACGAACTGTATTTAAGGAATAACTGCCCGCCAGTTCTGAAGAAAGTCCCTTCTCAAAAGTAAGCCCCATCTTAAAGAACCCTGCGCGAACTAAAGCACCTAAAGAAAAAGCTAATTGAGTCGTATTAAAATCGCCGGTGCCTAAAACTCTTAATATTGTATCAGTAACAAGCGCATGGCCGGTAACTGCTCCTCTAAATGGAGGATTAGCTCTTCCGATACAAGATACATTTGTTCTAAAATTAAGATTAATATCTGAATTTAGTGTGCCTGAATACTGATATAGCTTCGCTCCTAAACCAAAACTGATATTTTCACCTAAAGCATAACCAGCTCCGAAAAATAGCGGCAGTCGTCCAATATCAACTCCGCCATTTCCACTAAGAGTTAATTGCACTGGGGCATTGACATCAACTGTGATAGGAATTGCAGTATCAAGTGTTGGGTTAATTCGGGCTCGGATTATCTGAGTAATCTGGTAATTTATATTAATTGTTTGAGACTGTTGAAAATTAAAGCTTAAACCGGATGCTGATTTTTGCATTAATCCTGCTCCTAAACCAACCGGTCCGACATGTCCCATCAGTCCAAGAAAATTAAAACCGCCCTTATCTTCTATGGTAAGCTCTAATGGCACAGTTACTTGGCTCATATAAGTAGTCTGTTGAAATAAAGTAAGATCAGAATTTATTTTGGGTTTACTGGGAATTCCCCAAGAAAACGCTATTCCATAATTTGGCCGAAATCCTAATGCTGCAGGGTTAGAAAAAATCCCGCATGGACCTTCAGCAAGTGCTGGTGTAATATATCCGGGGTTAGAAAAGAATAACCCGGCTTCAGGTGCAGTAGTTGAAAGAGTTATCTGAAATGGGGTTTGAGCTTTTAATGGGTTTACAGCACTGATAAATATTAAAAATATAATAAACAATATTTTTTTTAACATAATACCCCTTTCTGGCCTTTAATTCGTACAAAGACAAAAAGGAGGGCCAATCCTTTATTGTCAAAATAATTATATTAATTAATGTTAAGATGTCAATAGTTATTTATTGTGTGAGTTTAATTTAGGACCAGCGATTTTTCGTTCTCCAGTTTTTTTAAAGTGAGAATAAAGTGGTGAAAGATCCCGGAGTTGTGCGACAATTGGTGGTAGCGTTGCTATTACATAAGCGATATCTTCATCAGTTAAGTCCCAACCCAGGGTCATTGTGATTGTTCCTTGGGCAACAGCCGGATCAATTTTTAAAGCTTGAAGAACAT
>JANXBB010000172.1 GCA_025061975.1 Caldifarciminota bacterium
TGCAAGTTTTAAAAAAGACGGTCTTGTAAATATTGTTGGAATACTAGTTATAAAGGAAACGGGGCTTTTTTATAGAAAATATCCCGAGTTTTGGCAGAGACTAATTGATCATCAGATTTTAATTGAAGGTAACCCATCTTATGGTGGATTAGCAGGGCGAGATCTAAAGGCTATAGTTGAAGGATTAAAAACTGTTGTGAACGAAGAGTATTTAAAATATCGAATAAATCAAGTGCGTAAATTTGGCGCTAAATTAGTTGAGTACAAAATTCCTATAGTTTTACCTGTAGGTGGACATGCAGTTTATATAGATGTCGATAAATTTTTTGTTGAAAAGCCCAACGACGAAGACTTTAAGGGCATTTCGATTGTTGCGTTAATGCTAATTGCCGGCCATCGTTTATGCGAACTTGGAATTTTTGCTTTTGGAAAGTATATAGATGGCCAAGAAGTTCCACCCAAACCGCGACTCAATTATATAAGAGCTGCAGTTCCTAGGTTGGTCTATGAGGATCAGGATTTATTTTCGGTTGCTCAAGCTATCAAAATACTTTATGATTATCAAGATAAAATTCCCGGTGTTGAAGTAACTTATGGGAGAAATTTACCACTTAGACATTTTAAAGCTCGGTTCAGATTTAAAATTTGATTTTTGTTCTTATTGTGTTTATTTTTTTATTATTCTTGTGATATCATTAAAAAGTGCTAAAATAACAATTAAGCCAACAAGAGCATATCCCAGATAAAAACTAATTTCCCAAATCTTTTTACTAAATTTTTTTCTAAAAGCACTTTCGAGGCTATATAATAAAATTCTGCCGCCATCTAAAAGAGGAATTGGGAAAAGATTAATGACACATAAATTAATCGACAGAACTGCCCATAAACCCAACAAATATTTTATACCCCATTGTGCACCTTCATAGGTTAACTTTCCGACCATTACCGGGCCGCCAATTGAGGATTTGGGAATTTCTCCAGCAATTACTTTGTAGATTATCACAAATGTTTGGATCGCAACATAAACAGTTCGTTCTGTTGCAGAAACTAAAGCCTGAAAAAATGAAAGCTTTTTTTGAGGAAGTTTAACCCAAACACCTATGATTCCTCGTTTTTGACTTCCAATTTCATCTTGGGCATATGAAATTTCAATGCTATCTTCATAAATTGTGTTTTCTCGTATCCACTTCAAATAACGTTTCGGAGTTTTTGACATCCGAATAAGTTCTGTAAACTGATACCAATCATATATTGGGACGCTATCAACTTGTAAAATTCGATCGTTCTTTCTGAGACCTACTTTTTCAGCAGGGCTTTGCTTTTTTACGATATCAATAACTGGTTCAATATATGGGCGGAAAAAACTAGATTCAGGATTAATTGGTAAACTTCCGGGAATTGAGATAATATTATCACCCCGTTTAATAGTAAAACTTACATTTTGGTTTTTATATTTATTTAACACTTTTTCTAAAACTGACCAATCAGGGATTGTTTCATTATTAATTTTTATAATTTCGTCGCCGATTTGTAATCCATATTTCAGACCATTAGCTTCGGGCACAATTTTGGTAGAGAAAGTCGAAACTCCGAAAACGCCATATAAAACCCACGTTAAGAATATCCCCAAAAACAAATTGAAAGCTGGACCAGCTAAAATTACAAGTGCTTTTTTGCTTAACGGTGCAATATTAAAACCAAAAGTTGCATCGGTTTCATCACCGGCAAGTTTAATATATCCGCCTAGGGGAATCAATGATAATCGGTACTCAGTATCCTTAAAACGTTTTCTAAAAATAATCGGCCCAAAACCTACAGAGAATTGTTCAACTGGCAAGCCTGATGCTTTTGCTAAAATTAGATGACCGAGTTCATGAACAATAATTAGTGAGCCTATAACAATAATTACTAAAATTATTGATGAGAACATATTAACCTTTCAGCAAAGTTTTTAGCTTCTTTTTCCCATTGTAATAAATCTTCGAGTTTTGGGTTTTTTATTTGTGGAGCCCAAAAAAGAGTTTTTTTAATTATTTGAGAAATTGCTAAAAAACTAATTTTACCTTCAAGAAAACTCTTTACTGCTACTTCGTTAGCTGCATTATAAACACAAGGGGCGATGCCATCAAGTTTTAATGCTTCATAGGCAAGCCTTAGTGCCAAAAATCGTCGAAAATTTGGACGATAAAATTCTAAAGTACGGTAATTGGTAAGGTCTAAAGCTTTAGCAAGCGAAGGTAAACGGCGCGGGTATGTCAATGCATACTGGATACAAAGTTTCATATCCGGTCGTGACATTTGAGCTATTACAGAATTGTCATTAAATTCAATCATAGCGTGTATGATACTTTGGGGGTGAATTACAACTTCAATTTTCTCCCAAGAAACTTCAAAATAACGCGCTACTTCCATAACTTCTAAACCTTTGTTTGCAAGTGTCGCGGAATCAACAGTAGTCTTTTTCCCCATTTTCCATGTAGGATGTTTAAGCGTTTCTTTAATTGTAATATTTCGAAAGTCGGAACGCCATAAAAAAGGACCACCTGATGCAGTGATGATTATTTTTTTTACTTCGCTTAGTCTATGACCTTCAAGGCATTGATTGATACCAACAAGTTCGGAATCAATCGGTAAAAGAGTTGTATTATATTTTTTAATCCGCTCCATAATAATTTTCCCAAAGCTTACCATTAATTCTTTAGTAGCTAACAGAATTCGCTTCCGCTTTTCAATCGCAGCAAGAAGCGG
>JANXBB010000222.1 GCA_025061975.1 Caldifarciminota bacterium
AGTTTGCCGAGTAATATAAGTAGACCGCGCATAAAAGATTTAAATATTAATACTAATTTCAATTGGGAATGGCTAAAAAAGGATACGGTCAATTTACAAGAAAGAGGATTTAAGATTAGCGTCAATCATTTTTTTAGTGCTTCAAGTGAAGGGAATTTAGTAATAACTAATAATATGCTCAATCTTGTTCTTTCAATAATACCCCGCGGGGCAAGATTTGATTTTAGTTCGGGAATAAATTTTAAAGAGTACAATAAAATTGCTAATTACCACCTAACAATTTGGAAAGATTTACATTGTTGGGAAGCAATCATTGAAATCAATCGTTTTGGAAAGCTTTGGTCCTACGATTTTAAAGTTCGGATTAAAAAAATTCCGGATGTTTCATTTAGTAAAGGAATGCTAGATTTTATTTTGCCGTATTAAATAATGAGGACAAGAAGGATAATTTTAGCCTCAAGTTCACCAAGGCGCAAGAGACTTTTAGCGATGCTTGGAGTGAAATTTTCGGTCCTCGCGCCAAATATCAAAGAAGATACGTTACATTTAAGTCCTGAAAGGTTAGCAACAAAGCTTGCCGAAAAAAAAGTTTATTCTGTTGCCGGTAAAATAAAAAATGGGATAATCATTGGGGTTGATACAATAGTTGCAATCAATAACAAAATTTTAGGTAAACCCCAATCAAAAAAAGATGCTCGAAAAATGCTTAAGCTTTTAAGCAACAAGACTCACCGAGTAATCTCAGGCTTGGTTATTTTAGCATTGCCTGAAAATAAAGTATTAAAAACTCATGAGATTACTAAAGTTACCTTCCGCAAACTTTCCTCCCAAGAAATTGAAAATTATCTAAAAACTAACGAACCTTACGATAAAGCTGGAGCTTATGGAATTCAAGGGATAGGGGGACAATTTGTAAAGCAGATCGATGGTTGTTATTATAATGTTGTAGGATTGCCAATTACTAAATTAATTAGAGCTCTTAAAAAATTTGGGGTCCGGATTGGAACTTAATTTATGGCCGACTTTTGTAGAACTCTTCGGTAAGATATTTTAAAGCTTCTTTGGCGACAGTCCGAACGTATTGTGATTCTTTACCAAAGGGCCAGCCTCGTGCCATTTGTTTTAATAATGGTAATGCATCAAAATAATTTAATTGTTGTAAAGATTTAATAGCGGTAACTTTTTCTTCATCAGTGCCTTGGGTTAAAAAACGAAGCAGATATCGCCCTACCGATTTTTCGCCCAATTCTGCTAATGATCGAATTGCTTCAAGCCGAACCGTTTCTTCGTTGTCTTGAAGCGCACTTAAAATTGGATCCAGATACGAAAGCATTTTTAGCTTTCCTAATGCTCGAACTGCGGAAGCACGAACAATAGTATCCGGGTCAAAAAGACCCTTTTCGACTAAAAGATTTGC
>JANXBB010000169.1 GCA_025061975.1 Caldifarciminota bacterium
ATTAAAGAAAAAAAAGAGGAATTGAAAACAAGTTCTGAAATCCGGCAAAAGGGCGTATTTAAAATAACCGTAATTAAAACTAAGAATTTTATAAATTATTTTTTTGAAACCCACATTCAATTTATTCAACCAGCACCCATGGAATTGGCAGAGTATCGAATTAAAAGAATAATAGATTACAGTTTAGCCATAATAACGTTATTGTTATTTCTCCCAATATTTATGCTTATTAGTCTTTGTATAAAATTAGAAAGTTCGGGTGGTGTTTTTTACCGCCACAAACGGCTAGGGAGATATATGCATCAATTCAACCTTTATAAGTTTCGCACAATGTTTATAGATGCAGATAAAAAACTGAACGAAATATTGAAAACCAATCCAAAACTACGTAAAGAGTTTGAAACAACTTTTAAACTTCGAAACGACCCCCGTGTTACTAGAGTCGGAAAAATTTTACGCAAATTCAGTCTTGATGAATTACCACAGCTAATAAATGTTTTAAAGGGTGAAATAAGTTTAGTTGGCCCTCGGCCAATTGTTAAAGAAGAAGTTTCATACTACCAAAAGTTTTCTCTGGATTTATTTATGGTCTTGCCGGGAGTATCCGGTTTATGGCAGGTGTCTGGAAGATCTGATACTAGTTACAACGAAAGAGTAAAACTTGATACCGAATACGTAAGAAGATGGTCTTTATGGGGCGATTTAAAAATTTTAATAAAGACCTTGCCGAGTGTTATTTCTGGGCGAGGAGCTTATTAAATAATAATGATCATTGATCGAAAAGATTTGGAAATAATTCGCTCGATAGAAAACAATGGATTATTTCCTGAGGTACAAAAAAAAGAGTTAAGTATTTCAGAAAACGACTTAATTAATCGTCTAGAGAAGCTAAAAAGACATGGGATTATTACTGGATTTAAAAGTGTTATCTTTGTTCCAAAGTATTTAGGAGGGGAATGGGCGTTTTGTTGTGTTTTTGCATATGCTCATAATCGTAACGCGGTAATAAAAGAAATTTGTTCCCGAATACCATTCGTTACCGAAGTTTGGTTAAATACGAATGTCCCTGCTGAATGCGGCCATAATCTAGCCTTATTGTTTTATTCTCGTAATGTGGAGCAGGAAACTAGATTTCTTAAAGAAATAAAAGAAATATCGTTTTTCTCGTGGCATGTAATTCTTAGGTATGAGTTCCCTGTTCCTCAAGAATTGAGTCGCGACGAAAAAGCCTTTCTTTGCGCAATTTTAGAACAACCTAATGCTTCGTCTGATAAATGGTCTGATGTATGTAATGTTAATAAAAAATGGTTTGAATCTAAAATTAACAGATTATTCCGTTGGAAAGAAAATCCTCATGGGTTAATTCAAATTTTACCTGAAATTAAATTTGTTAATGCGGAAAATTTCGCTCATTGTCACTTTATTATTGAATGCCAGGATTATATAGAGCTAATCTTTGAAGAATTGAAAAATTCAGGATTTAGTCTTATATCTCCACTTAGTATTCAACCTTATTTTTATTTAGAAAGCGATGTTTGGAGTTTAATTGATCTTTCTACTAAAATTCGTTACTTAAATAGTTTCCGTGAGATAAAGTTTAAAGGAATAGTAATTGCCGAAGAGAAACTAATTTTTACTGATTGGGTGCGCGATTTACTTTATAAATAAGTTATGAACATGAAAGCAAAATGCGAAAACATAACAGTGTAGGAGATTTAGATTATATAGTTTTTTTAGGAACAGGTGGAGCGCGTTTTGTTGTTTCTAAACAATTACGAGCAACCGGGGGGATCTGGCTTTCATTAAATAAAACAAACTTAATTATCGACCCTGGTCCAGGAGCACTTGTAAGAGTTGTTAATTCTAAATATAACTTACGGCCAGAATTACTGGATGCAATTTTAGTATCTCATAAACACATTGATCATTCTAATGACGTTAATATTATGATTGAGGCCATGACCGGAGGGGGAACGAAAAAGCGCGGGATTCTTTTATGCCCGCAGGATGCGATAGATGGTGAAGATAGGGTAATTTTACCATACTTGCGAAGTTACTTGCAAGAGATTGTTGTTCTTAAAGAAGGTTTGGAATATTATGTAAATGATACCAAAATTTCAACGCCCATAAAACATAAACACCCCGGTGAAGTGTATGGGTTTCTAATCGAATTTCACTCAGCACAAAATAAAAAAATAAAAATCGCTTATATTGCAGATACAAAATATTTTGATCAATTAGCTTTGGTTTATAAATCAGATGTTATGATTTTTAATGTGATTAAGCTTGAAAGTTCTGAGCTGGAACATCTTTCAGTAGAAGATGTTAAAACGATAATAAAAGCGTCCAATCCGAAAGCAGCAATTCTAACCCATTTTGGTATGACAATGTTACGAGCTCGTCCTCAGATTATAGCTGAGGCTTTAAGCCGTGAATTGAAAGTAAAGGTTTTTGCCGCCTACGATGGAATGAAATTTGATCTTGATATCTAAGAGATTTCTCCTTATAATTAATATCCCAGATTAATAAATATTTATACTTGGTATGTCGAAAATTAAAATTTTACAAGATGAAGTTGTAAGAAAGATTGCCGCAGGCGAAGTCATAATTAGGCCGGTATCGGTAGTAAAAGAATTAATTGAGAATTCACTAGATGCACAAGCCCAAAAAATTTTGATAGAGTTAAAAGGAGGAGGGAAAGATTTAATTAAAGTAATTGACGACGGAGAAGGTATGTCCCGTGAAGATGTTCGGTTAGCGATTGCAAGACACGCTACAAGTAAGATTACTTCAGTTGATGATCTACTTAAAATAAGAACTTACGGATTTCGCGGCGAAGCGTTAGCGAGTATCGCTGCAGTATCAAGACTAAAGATTGAGTCAAATAACGATGAACGTTTCGCAGGTACTTATATTTTTGTCGAGGGGGGCGAGATTAAAGAGATTAAAGAGATTTCTCGAGCCCGTGGAACTACAGTAACGGTAGAGACTTTGTTTTTTAATCTACCGGTAAGAAGAGCTTTTTTAAAATCAGATAGTTATGAACTAAAGCTTATTGTTGAACTTATAACTATTTTTGCCATCGCATATCCTCAATTACATTTTACTCTAATATCAGAAGGGAAGGAACTTTTTACCCTTCCAAAGACGCAATCATATAAGGATCGGTTAAAATTATTTTTAGAAAAATCGACCTTTAATGGTCTTTTAGAATTCGCCTATTCAAATCCTATGTTTAGCTTTTGGGGAGTAATATCTCGGCCCGAAGTTGCTAAAAATCATTTTGAAATCCAACAGATTTATTTTAATTTGCGACCGGTTAAAAATCGAGTTGTTACTAAGGCAATATATGACGGCTATGCCGGTCGATTAATGGGACGCAATCCCACTTTTGTAGTGTTTTTCGAAACTAACCCAGAAAACCTTGACGTAAACATTCACCCCACTAAAACCGAAGTACGTTTTATTGATGAGAAATTTCTATTTGATTTTGTTTCCGAAGCAATCAAGAAAACTTTGGGAATAACTAACTATAGAGAAATTCCTGAAAGTGTTTTTTATCAAAACCTAATAAATTTCGAAGAAAACAGGCAATTAGGATTTTGGCAGTTGCACGGAACATATATTTTTGCCCAAATTCCTTCAGGATATTGCATTATTGATCAGCATGCGGCGTCAGAACGAATTATTTATGAAGAGATATTAAAAAAAGACGAACCAGTTAGAACCCAAGGATTACTTTTTCCCGTTATTCTTGAACTCTCTCCTGATGAATTTGTTGTGTACGAAGAGATCAAGGACATTTTGAAAAATCTGGGTATAGAAAGTAAAGCTTTTGGTAATTTTTCAATTGTTATAGAAACGATTCCAGTAAACAGTAATTTATCTAAACAGGATTTAAAAGAGCTTTTTAGAGAACTAACCCAAAGTGATTATAAAACACTAACTTACAAAGAAGAACTTGCACGTCGCATAGCTTGTAAAGGAGCAATAAAAGCTAATCAAGTGCTTACTCAACAGGAAATAGAATCGCTAATCAATAAACTATTTGCATGTAATGATCCTTATTTTTGTCCCCATGGGCGTCCAACAATTATTAAAATTAGTCGCGAAGAATTAGAAAGAAAATTCGGTCGTTAAAACATGCTAATATGAGGTTGTTTACTCTTGTAGGTCCCACCGGGATCGGTAAAACTGCAATAGGTGTTGAATTAGCAAGAAAATTTGATTTAGAGATAATATCCGTTGATTCACGTCAGATTTACAAAGATTTAGATATAGGTACCGCTAAACCCCCCAAGGAAATTCAAGCAGAAATTAAATTTCACATGATAGATATTGTTAATATTGACGAGCTGTACTCAGCAGGTGAATTCGCCCGGGATTGTAGAAAATTAATTTATATGTTAAAAGACAATAAACGTGAATTCATTTTAGTTGGAGGTTCCGGACTTTATTTTAAAGCGTTATTTGAACCATTTTTCGATGCTCCACCACGAAATAATATTCTTAGAAAAAAATTATCTCAAGAGCCTATTAGTGTTTTATATGAAAAACTAAAAAAGATAGATCCAATTTGGGCAATTCGGATTTCGCCCAACGATCGTCAACGAATTATAAGAGCATTGGAAATTTACGAGCAAACTAAAAAACCAATTTCATATCATACTAGACATAAAACTGTTAGTGAGTTCATACCATATTATGTAGGAATTACAATGGACAGAAACAGGCTTTACCAACAAATTGATGCACGATTCGAAGAAATGGTGAAAAAAGGATTAATTAAGGAAGTTCAAGAAATCCTAAGAAAAGGATACTCTGAAGAATTAAACGCATTGAAAAGTATCGGCTATAAAGAGATTATAGGATATTTGAAGGGTCGGCTTTCTTTAGAAGATGCGATTAGGTTAGCAAAAAGAAATTCACGAATGTATGCCAAAAGACAGCTTACTTGGTTCAAAAAAATACCTGGAATTAGATGGATTGAATACACTAATTTTGAGGAAACCACAAGCCTTGTTTTACATGAATACGAAAAATATTTGGAAGAAAGAGAAAAGAATAGTTGACTTTAATAAAAATTTTGATAAAGTAAAATCGAATGATTATTAATCTACTTTTACCAATTTTTATGTATCAAAAAATTGTTACATCTGTAGATTTTGGCCCAGCAATATGGATTAGTAGAACAGGTAACTATTATCAAGCAAGTAGTGAAATTTACTTTAGTGTTGTTTGGAATTTTGTTGAGGTCAATTATTCTTATATCAACTTCCCGCGCAGAAAAATTACAAACGATCAACTATTAACCCATCATTTAGGGATTACTTTACTTAAGGATATTTGGCAAGATGATAAAAATATTTTTGGCATTGGAATAGGACCAAGTTATTGGATAATTACTCATAGATATAATAAAGCATACGAAAGAGCAGGAGTAATAGGGCTTAAATACGGGGTGTATTCTGAACATTATCTGTCTCAAGACAGAAAATGGCTTTTTGCAGTGAAATTTAAAATTGACGAATTAATAGAATACAGGATTCTTAACTCATTATTAACAATACATCCCCAATTTTTATTAACCACTACTTTGGGAATTAAGCTAATAATTAAATGAAAATTGTAATAAAACAAATTTCGTTGGTCATTTGTTTTTTGGCAATTCTTAGTTGTAACTGTAATCAAAGCAGTTGGATTTTGTATCGGATGGCATCAGAATATTTCCCACTTAGTGTAGGTAACAGATGGGTATATAGGAGTGGCGACGAA
>JANXBB010000277.1 GCA_025061975.1 Caldifarciminota bacterium
ATAAACTTTAAATGATTGCAATATTGGGACCAAAAGAAAAAATTACTAATTTTAAGTTAATAGGAATTGATACTTATCCATGTGAATCCGAGCAAGCTTTTGTTGTTTTAGAAGAAATACTTAACAAATATGAGATAATTCTTTATACCCAGGAACTCCATGAGAACTTAAAACCGATTATTGAACGTATTCAGAAACGTGCATTGCCTTGTGTAGTTCTGCTTCCTACTCAAGGTGAAAACATTACCGCAGCTCGAATTAAGGAATTAATTAAAAAAGCTACTGGGACTGATCTTTTAGCTGAGTAAGTAATTATGGGAGTTATCATTAAAGTTTCTGGGCCATTAGTATTAGCTAAAGGTATGAGTGAGTCTAAAATGTATGATATTTGTCGGGTTGGTGAGAAACGCTTGATTGGTGAAATTATTGGTCTTAAAGGTGATATTGCATCAATTCAAGTATATGAAGAAACTGAGGGCATCGGGCCCGGTGAAATTGTTGAACCGCTTAATATGCCCTTGACAGTGGAATTAGGTCCGGGGCTTATTGGTTCAATCTATGATGGTATTGAACGACCACTTGATATTATATATGAGAAACATGGTTACTTAATTCCTCGCGGAACAGAACTACCGGCACTTGATCGCAATAAAAAATGGTATTTTGTTCCAATACGAAAAAAAGGCGATGTAGTAATAAGTGGTGATGTAATTGGTGAAGTTGATGAAACTGTTTTAGTAAAACACAAGATTTTAGTGCCCTACGGAATTGAAGGTGAAATTGTTGAAATTAAAGAAGGTGAATATACAATTAGAGAGCCAATAGCAATTGTTAAAACCAAACACGGGGACAAAGAGATTTTTATGATGCAAACCTGGCCGGTGCGTAGACCTCGACCCTACAAACGAAAATTACCTCCGGAAGAACTCTTGACCACCGGACAACGCGTTATTGATACATTTTTCCCAATTGGAAAAGGTGGAACTGCATGTGTTCCCGGACCGTTTGGTTCTGGAAAGACCGTAATTCAACACCAACTTGCAAAATGGGCTGATGCTCAAGTGATTGTTTTTGTTGGATGTGGTGAACGGGGAAATGAGATGGCTGATGTATTACTTGAATTTCCGAAATTAAAAGATCCTAAATCGGGCGAGCCTTTAATGAAGCGTACAGTATTAATTGCTAATACTTCAAACATGCCGGTAGCAGCGCGTGAAGCATCAGTATACACCGGAATTACGATTGCGGAATATTTTAGAGACATGGGTTATTCAGTTGCCCTTCAGGCGGATTCCACATCGCGTTGGGCTGAGGCGCTTCGTGAAATATCCGGTCGGTTAGAAGAAATGCCCGGCGAAGAAGGTTATCCAGCTTATTTAGGAACCAGAATCGCTGAGTTTTATGAACGAGCCGGAAGAGTAGAAACTCTCGGGAGCGATAAGCGAATCGGGGCGTTGTCGGTTATCGGTTCTGTATCTCCGCCAGGAGGCGATCTTTCCGATCCGGTAGTTCAAGCGACATTGCGCGTAGTAAAAGTATTTTGGAGTTTGGAAGATAAACTGGCGTTTAAAAGACATTTTCCGGCGATATCATGGCTAAATTCTTATTCATTGTATACCGAAAGTTTACGCAATTATATTGAGAAAACAATTGGAGAGGTGTTTAGAAAAAATTCCGAACAAGCATTGTGGTTGCTTGAACGAGAAGCCGAATTAGAAGAGATTGTTAGATTAGTAGGAAAGGATACTCTTACAGCCCAAGATCGCCTAATTTTAGAAAGCGCCCGTTCGATTCGCGAAGATTTCTTGCACCAAAATGCATTTTTAGAAATTGATACTTATTCGACATTAAACAAACAAGCGGCAATGTTAGAAATTATTCTTTATTTCTATAATAAAGCTAAAGATTATCTTGATAAAACACCTCCGGACCAACAGAATATAAAAATGAACGAGATTGAAAAATTACCCGTTCGCGAAAAAATTGCGCGTATGAAATTTATTCCCGAAAATGAGCGAGCAGCGATATTTGAAATCAAAAAAGAAATTGATTTAGCGTTTGAGAATCTTTAAGAATTATGCTTGAATATCGGACAATTAAAGAAATTTCTGGGCCATTAGTTTTAGTAGAAAATACTGAAAATGTGAAATATGGAGAATTAGTTGAATTGATTCTTGACGATGGAGTAAGTCGGACTGGCGAGGTCTTAGAAGTTTATGAAGACAAAGCATTGATCCAAGTATTTGAGGGTACAACCGGGATTGATATCGTTAACACTAAAGTGCGATTTTTAGCCCAAGGAATCATGCTTGGTGTTTCAAGAGACATGCTCGGGCGAATTTTTACCGGACTTGGGAAGCCTCGCGATAATAAACCTGAGATTATTCCTGAAAAATATTTATCAATTACCGGAGCACCAATTAATCCTTATGCCCGTGAGTATCCAAATGAATTTATACAAACCGGTATTTCAGCAATCGACGGATTAAACACTTTAGTTCGTGGTCAAAAGTTGCCGATTTTTTCTGGTGCGGGTCTTCCTCACAATCGACTTGTAGCCCAGATTATGCGTCAAGCAAAGGTATTAGCGAAGGATGACGCTAAAGATGAAGCAAAAGATTTTGCTATTGTATTTGGAGCAATGGGAGTGACTTTTGAGGAAGCTGAGTTTTTTATTGCTAATCTTACGAATTCTGGTGCAATTGCGCGAACAGTCTTTTTTTTAAACTTAGCTGATGAACCAGCCATCGAGCGAATTGCTACGCCCCGAGCTGCGTTAACTGCCGCTGAATATTTGGCATTCGAATGTGACATGCATGTGCTCGTTATTCTTACTGATATGACAAATTATTGTGAGGCTCTTAGAGAAGTTTCGACTG
>JANXBB010000219.1 GCA_025061975.1 Caldifarciminota bacterium
TGAATCTTTACTTTTTAGGATCTGGGCAATCATAAATTTACTCCACTGAGCCCATTTCGTAGTTGGATATTCGTTTATCACATAATCAAAATAAACTCGTGACGCATCATTTTCACCACCACGATAATACAAAACTCCGATGTCATAATATTTCTTTGCCCAAAGATTTGTAATTTCGTTTTTCATTTTCTGAATCTCCGAGGCGTATTTGGTATTAGGAAAATTTTCTTCAAGAACTAGTATTGTTTCCCACGATTTTTGGATATACTGCGGATCACGAGCAATTGACGGTGCAGCTTTTAAATAACATACGGCTAACTTATAATAAACATCCTCAAGATATCTGCTTGTTGAGAAATTATTTATAAAAAACTCATATTCGGCAATCGCTTGAATGTAGTTTTTTTTCTGAAAGTAGGCTTCGGCTAAATAATATTGAGCTTCAACTGCATATGGAGTTGCTGGATAATTAAAAATAATCTCTTCTAGGATCTTAATTGCGCTACTATATTTTTTTGCTTGAATCTCACCTATTGCGCGTTCTAACTCTTCTTGAGGACTTTGCAACTCGGTGCTTTTAACTACTGCACTTTTGCAACACAAAATACTAACTATAATGCCCATCACCAAAAAAACTTGAATTTTGTGCGCAGCCATTTATTTAAGTTCTTTAATTACTGCAGTGATCAAGCGCGTAAGTTTGGGCTCGGCAATACTTGCTGCTTTAAGGACATCTTCAAAATTGCACGGCTTTAATTCCTCGGGTATTCCTAAATCGGTTATTACAGAAAAACCTAAAACCCGAATTCCCAGTTGCCGCGCAACAATCACTTCAGGCACTGTAGACATTCCTACCGCATCAGCTCCAAGAATTCTTAATGCTCCGTATTCAGCTGCTGTCTCTAAATTTGGTCCTGCAACTGCGATATAAACTCCGGATTGTAGTTTTATCCTTAATTTTCGTGCTATGCGTTTTGCTAATTTCACTAAATCTTTGTCATAACAATTATACATATCAGGAAAGCGTGGGCCTAATCTGGGATCGTTAACGCCACGTAACGGATTTGCTCCCATTAAATTAATATGATCGGTAATAACCATTAAATCACTGACTTTAAATTTCGGATTAAGCCCTCCGGCAGCATTAGATACAATAAGAGTTTTTATACCTAATTTATGCATCACGCGCACCGGAAAGGTTATCGCTACCATCTCATAACCTTCGTAATAATGAAAACGGCCCTGCATCGCAACAACTTTTTTGCCTGAGAGTTCACCAAAGATTAGTCGGCCGGAATGACTTTCCACTGTGGGCTTTAGAAAATGCGGAATTTCATTATAAGGTAGTGTTAATGTGCTTTTAATTTCTGAAGCAAGTTGTCCTAATCCGGTGCCTAAAATTATTCCAATATCTGGACTAAAATCAATTTTTGTGCGTAAAAAATTAAAAGTCTCCGTAGTTTTCTCGTAAACATTATTAGGATTAAGTGCAGTGTCAAAATTCATAATCTTTCTCCTTATGATTTTGTCTCTTTATCAATAAGCATTGATAAATTAGTGACAATTGATTTTAATTGCGCAATAATTGCAATACGCTGATTTTGTAATTCTTCAAGCTTGAGTTTAAGTTTTTGAATCTCGGCTTCAAGATTTTGTTTTATCTGCTCGGCATCTAATTTTGCTTTGTTGATAATATTTTCTGCTTCACGACGTGCCGCATCTTTTAGTTCTGTAGTAGTTTTTTGAGCAGTAAGTAAAGTCTCTTTAAGTAAATTTTCGGTATTCTCATAAGTTGCCAGTTTTACTTGAAGTTCATCAACCTTTTGTGCTAAATTTATTCGTTCATTGCGTAGTTCTTCAACCTCTTTACTAATAAGAGTAAGAAACGCCTTGACTTCATTACAATCAAAACCTTTAATGCTCTTCTTAAAAGTCTTATTTCTTATCTCCAGTGGTGTTAAAGCCATAGTTATATTTTACACAATCATTTACCTATGTCAACTACTTTATAGTAAAACCAACCACTTGACTACGTAGATATTTTAAATATAATTATGTAAATATTAATTGGGTGATAATATTTTAGACCATCGCTATTCCCTAGTGCAGAAAGAGTAAAATCCGAAGCTAAAATTTATATACTAGACTCTTAAGGTAGCTATGAAAGAGTTATATTTTTTAACCTAAAAATATCCGGAGGTATAGTATGAAGTCTTGTTTTTATATAAAACCTCAAACTGTTTTTAATATAAAAAATAAGCGACTTCCCCTTCTTGTTTTTATCTTAGCTCTTTTTGTTCCTCAAATCTTATTTTCCGATGTTAAATTCGGATGGGCAAGACATTACAACCCCAGTTATAAAAGTTTCCCCAAAGATATGGTAGCTCGTAATGGACGTGTTTATGTTACCGGAACGATAGAGGACGGTTTGGGTTATAAGGACATGGCAACTATTGTGTACAACAGTGCCGGCGATCTTATACTGGAAAAGATATATAACATTTCCAACTGCGATGTAGGGATAGCGATTGCTATTGATGATTACAATAATTTCTATGTAACAGGCTACTGTGCTGAAGGGGTACCTCCAGATACAAACATCATAACAATCAAATATAACGCTCAAGGTGATACTGTCTGGACTAGAAGATACTCCGGCCCCAATCGCTTTACGGATATTCCAGTAGATATAATGGTTGATGCCGCCGGTAATGTTTATGTGTTTGGTGGCACAAGAATATATCAATCCCGCCGATATAGCTATCTAACGATTAAATATAATGCTCAAGGTAATATTGTCTGGACTAAAACACATACAGAAGGTTCCTATCATCAGTGGCCAAAAGCATTTGCGATTGATGCTGCGGGCAATGTTTACGTAACTGGAACCTGTGATTACAACTATCTAACAATTAAATATAACGCCCAAGGTGATACTGTCTGGACTAGAAGATATGTAGGGCCATTTCATAATGATTATGCTGAGGGAATAGTGGTTGATATCTTCAATAATGTATGCGTAACTGGTAGTAGTCAAAGTTCAAACAGCGGGTTTGACTTTGCCACTATTAAATATAACTCGTCCGGCGATGTAATGTGGATTCAGAGATACCATAGTGGTGGTTGGAACGACGAATATGTAACGGCAATTGCTACAGATAGCAACGGTAATTTTTGTGTTACTGGAAGAATTCATCCCCAATATCCCTATACTGATATCGTTACAGTTAAGTACAACCAATATGGTGAACTCCAATGGGCAAAAGTGCATGACTTTGGGCTTCAGGAGGAACCGCGAGCGATAGCAACTGATAAATTCGGCAATGTTTATCTAGCATGTAATACTTTAAGTCAAGTGATAAGAACTATTAAATACAATCCTCAAGGAGAGATCCGCTGGATGCAGGATTACGTTTATGGCCCTGTAAAAAGTTTCCCAATTGCAATAAGCATTGATAAAGAAAGGGGCAATATATATGTAGAAGGATATCCGGAAACTCATTATTTTCCCCCCTATATAACAATTAAATATAATGAAGTCCCAGAGATTTTAGTTTCTTCACCAATAAATATTACCTTGGCGCAAGGTACAGAAAAAGATACTATTTTACGAATAAGAAACACCGGCGATATGGATTTAAACTGGAGTTTATCTGAAGTGCCTGAGGTCTCTTGGCTTTCTGAAAATCAAAACTCAGGAGTAATCGCTGAAGGTGACTCTTTTGATGTATTGTTAAATATTAACAGTAGTAATTTAGCTGCCGGAGTTTATCAATGCACATTGCGCATTACAAGTAACGATCCAGTAAATCCTTTGGTTAATGTAATTTTAAATTTAACTGTTTTAGCACCGCCACAAATCTCAGTTTATCCGTCGCAGCTGGTGTTAACTTTAGAAGTAAGTCAAACCTTGGATACAATTTTACGAATCAACAACAATGGCGACTTAATCTTAGAGTGGAGTCTATCCGAAGTTCCCAATGTAGTCTGGCTTTCAGAAAATCCCCAGTCCGGAGAAATACCAGGTTCTGGGTATAATGATATCACAATAGGTTTTAATACTTATAATTTAACTGCCGGAGTTTATCAATGCACATTGCGCATTACAAGTAACGATCCAGTAAATTCAGTCTTAGATATTCCAGTAGAGTTGACCGTAACTGCCCGGCCAGCGCAAATTATCGTCAATCCCCAAAGCTTTAATTTAACACTAAGACACAACATAGTTTTTGATACAGTTTTACGAATAACAAACACCGGCCATTATCCGTTAACCTGGCAAATAGCAATTAGTGAAGATATCTGGTGGCTTTCAGTTGATTATAATTCCGGAGAAGTTCCTCCTATGAGTTATTTTGATGTGACTGTTTCAGTTGCTACAAGTGAACTTTACTATTGGGACTCACCATATTGGGGCGTATTGCAGATCACAAGTAATGATTCGGTAAATCCTACTCTTGATGTAAATATTGCAGTAAATATCTTACCTCCGGCACTCAGTGTTGAACCTACTAGCTTTAACATAAGTATTCCTCAACAATCAAACATTGACACGATATTACAAATAATAAACACCGAAGAGCATCCGACAGACTGGTCGTTATATTACACTGCAAGTTGGCTTTCGGTTTACCCTTCTGCCGGATGGATTGAATACCAAAACTATGTTAATGTATTGGTTAGTTTTTACTCAATAGGATTATCTCCTGGAGTCTATCAGGATACATTAGAACTTTGGTATTCCGGAATGGTTTTAAAAATACCGATTACATTTACAGTAACCGCAATCCCAAGGATCTCAATAGAACCAACAGCTTTTAACGTAGCATTACTACGAAATACCACTAAAGACACAACATTAAGAATTTATAATCTAGGAAGTGCTAATTTAAATTGGGAGCTAACTGAACGACCTCAAACTTCATGGCTTTCGGTAACTCCGACTTCAGGTCAGATACCTGCTACGAGTTATACTGATCTT
>JANXBB010000225.1 GCA_025061975.1 Caldifarciminota bacterium
TATCTTATTTAATATCAATGAAATAAAAATTCAATAGCCCTACCTTACCCCTGATACCGTCTGGGGGATTAAATGTTTGAGGTAATTCTTTAAGTAAGGTTAAAGATAATAAAGCCGGTAGAAGTTAATGTTTTTGAATTAATATAGGTTTAGGTTTTTGTGGTAAATGAGTTAAACAATTCTGACAAGTTAAGAAAGCGTTACAGGCGATTAGACTTGCTTTTTCTGAGCGGTTATGGAGCAGACAGTTTAAATATGCGATATTGACAATATCATATAGCTAAATATATACTGATGCAATGCGCGTTATTGCTGGAACACTTAAAGGCCGAATTTTACGTTATCCCACACAAGATATCCGCCCGACTACCGATAAGATTCGTGGTGCAGTTTTTAATATGATTAGTGCCAACTTTCCTGATCTTTTAGCAAACGCTACAGTTTGTGATATTTTTGCCGGTGCCGGATCAGTAGGAATTGAAGCGATCTCACGCGGTGCTCAAAAGGTTATTTTTATTGAAAACCGCAAGACAACAATTAGATATCTTTACGAAAATCTTCGGGACATTCAAGAAAAAGCACGGGTTATAAAAGCTGATGCGCGAAAGATCTTAAGTTCCTTCAAAGAAAAGTTTGATTTAATTTATTTAGATCCTCCATATAATCAAAATCTCATAGAGCCGATCTTAAAAAAAATTGCAAAATATAAGCTTTTAAAACCTAAAGGAATTATTGTCATTGAAAGCCATATAAAAGAAAATTATGAAGTTCCGCAGTGTTTTAGTATTTATAAACGGAAGCAATATAAAAATACGTTAATAACAATTTTAACTAATAAGGAGCAGTTATGAAAAAAGCTGTATTTCCCGGAAGTTTTGATCCAATAACTAATGGTCATATTGACATTATAACACGAGCTTTAAAACTTTTTGATCAAATTATTGTTGCAATTGCGTACCGTAAAGAAAAAAAGCCGCTTTTTTCGTTTAAAGAACGTGTCGAGTTAGCGAAAAAGTCTACGAGCAATCTGCCTAATGTAATAGTTAAACCATTTAGCGGTCTTCTTGTGGATTTTGTCCGCAAAGAACGTGCGTGCACAATAATCCGAGGGCTGAGAACAATTTCTGATTTCGACTACGAGTTCCAGATGGCTTTTATGAACCGAAAACTGTCCCCAGAAATCGAAACCGTCTTCTTTTTAGCATCCGAAGAATATGCTTATCTGTCAGCGAGTTTGGTAAAAGAAGTTGCCCAGATGGGTGGCAACCTTAAAGATTTTCTTCCTCAACCGGTAATTGTTGCACTTCAAAAGAAAATTAAAAAAGAATTATGAAATTTGTTGATCAAGTCGTTATTGAAGTCGAAGCTGGAGCAGGCGGTGATGGCTGTATCTCTTTTCGCCGGGAAAAGTTTGTTCCCCGAGGGGGACCTGATGGCGGAAATGGTGGAAATGGTGGTTCAGTATATTTGATTGGAAAAGCCAATTTACAAACATTAGCAGATTTGGAATATCATTGTCGGTATAAAGCACAACGCGGCGAACATGGAAAAGGATCAAATCGAGACGGAAAAAATGGCGCCGATGTTTATGTACCGGTTCCATTAGGAACTGATGTTTATGACGCCGATACTAATGAATTCCTGGGCGAAATTTTAAAGCCCGAACAGATTCTCCTTGTAGCACGTGGTGGAAAAGGTGGTCGCGGTAATAAAGCCTTTGCTACTTCTACAAATCGCGCACCACGCATTCGCGAAAAAGGAAAACCCGGAGAAAAACGCCGTTTAAAATTAATTCTCCGGTTAATTGCTGATATCGGGCTTGTGGGATTACCTAATGCCGGAAAATCAACTTTACTTTCTCAATTAACTTCAGCTCATCCGAAAATTGCTGATTATCCGTTTACTACACTTACACCTAACTTAGGTGTGCTCAAATCTGAATCATTAAACTTCACAATTGCTGATATGCCGGGAATTATTGAAGGAGCATCATCAGGCAAAGGATTAGGTTTAATTTTTCTTAGACATATTGAACGGACTAAAGTTATTGTTTATGTCATTGATATCTCCCAAAAAGATCCTCTTAAAGATTTAACAGTTTTGATAACCGAGATCAAAAGTTATAATCAAGAAATTCTTAAAAAAAAGCAAGTGGTGGTATTTAATAAAATTGACCTATTAAAAAGAGTAAAAAAATACAAAACCGACTTTCCAACTTTTTATGTTTCAGCACTTACCGGCAAGGGAATTTCCGAGCTTAAAGAATATTTAAAGACTCTTTTATGAACGAACTTTTTATCGATCTTTACGATATTCCAAGAATGACTGAAGCTAAAATAAAAAATTTACTTAAAACCTTCAAAACCCCAGCAGGTATTTTTCAGGCCTCAAAAAATGATTTATTAGATGTTAAGGGCATTGACGAAGAAATTGCTAATTTAATAAAAAATTACCGACGCTCGAAAGAAACCGAAGAGAAACATAAGCGTCTTCGAATGTTAAACGGAAAGGTTGTTTCCTTTCTTGATGATAATTACCCCTCAAATCTAAAACATATTGCTCATGCCCCTCCGGTGTTATTTATTCGTGGAACAATTAAAGAAGAAGACTCCAAAGCAATAGCAATTGTCGGCACACGAAAACCAACTTCATACGGCCGAATGGTTGCGGAAAAGTTTGCTTACGAGTTAGCAAAACTGGGTATTACAATCGTCAGTGGCTTAGCTCGAGGAATCGACACTCATGCGCATCTCGGAGCTTTAAAAGCGTCGGGACGGACAATTGCAGTTTTAGGATGCGGTATTGATGTTTATTATCCGCCCGAAAATAAAAAATATTATGAAGACATTAGTAATAATGGAGCTGTAATTTCAGAATTTAATTTAGGAACTGCTCCTCTGGCGATAAACTTTCCCCGACGCAATCGAATTATCAGTGGACTTGTACTAGGCGTTTTAGCAGTTGAAGCTCCTGCGAATTCGGGAGTCCTCAATACGGTCAACTGGGCTTTAGATCAAGGTAAAGAAGTTTTTGCGGTACCCGGTGCGATTGACAAAAATACATCAGGCGGCACTAATCAATTAATCAAAGATGGTGCTAAACCGGTTACATGTGTTGAAGATATCTGTGATGAGCTTAAAATTGCTTATGATAAGGAAATAAAAAAGGATATCCCGCTCAGTGAATTGGAAAAACAGATCATTGATGTTTTGAGTGGTGAACCATTATATCCTGATCAAATCGCCGAGGCTATTAAAGTCCAGATAACAGTTTTACTCCCGCAACTGTTATCTTTAGAAATAAAAGGTCTTATAAAACAACTCCCGGGAAATAAATATACAAAGACTTTTTAGTTTGTGACAATTTCTCCAAATAAATCATAACTGCCGGCGTCAATGATTTTTACTTTCTTAATATCACCAATTCTAATATAATTGGTAGCGCTCTTGGGACATTTAATATATACCGTGCCATCAATTTCTGGCGCATCAAATTCAGTGCGCCCTTTATAAGAATAAACACCGGTTTTAAGCTCTTCATCGATAATCACATCAAGCTCTTTGCCGATAAAATTTTTCAGCCGCAGCTGAGATATATTCTTTTGAACCTTCATAACTTCTTTATAGCGTTCGTGTTTTATTTTCCACGGTATCTGCTCGGGTAGTTTAAAAGCAACAGTTCCTTTTTCTTGGGAATAAACAAAACATCCTAAATGCGCAAACTGGGCAGTTTTTACAAAATCTAAAAGCTCCTGAAATTCCTTTTCGGTCTCTGATGGAAAACCAACGATTACTGTTGACCTAATTGCTATATTCGGTATTTTATGTAGTTTGTCGAGAAGTTTTCTTAAATCGCGACTTGTATATTTACGGTTCATTAATTTTAAAATTCTATCGGAAACATGCTGAATAGGTAAATCTATATAACGACACAATTTTGCGGCATTGTGGAAAAGACTAATTAACTGATCTGTAAAGTGCGCAGGATGGGTATAAAGTAACCGAAGCCAATGTACATCTTTAATGCCCAATAACCGGTTTAATAAATTGGGAAGCATAAGTTTATGATATAAGTCTTTACCATACAATGTTGTATCCTGAGCAATTAATATGAGTTCTTTGATCCCTAAATTGACTAATAAAGTGGCTTCTTCAGTAATGTCGTTTATTGATCGGCTTCGAAATGGACCGCGTAGATGGGGAATAAGACAATAACTACAGCGATTGTTACAACCGTCGGCAATTTTTAAATACGCAAAAGAGTTAGTGGTAACAATTCGCGGAGTAGCCGATGTTAAAAGTCGGGAAGGGGGTGTTGAAATAAAAAGTTTTTTCCTGGAGGTTTTTAATACTGCATTTATTCGAAAGCTCTCGTCGATACTTACAATACAATCTATTTCGGGAAATCGTTTTAAAAGATCTTGGCGATATCGCTCAACTAAACAACCTGTAATTATCACTTTTCTTATTTTTCCTAACTTTTTATGTGCTAATACCTCTTTGATCCATTGTTCAGCCTCACGCACTGCAGACCTGATAAAAGCACAAGTGTTAATAATTACTACATCAGCGT
>JANXBB010000231.1 GCA_025061975.1 Caldifarciminota bacterium
TTTAAACTCTCCTCAAATTCATTATACTGAATATTAGCACTAATCCTAAATTCCTTACGGTGAAATCCAATAACAATTAAAACCACAACAATAATCGAAAAAAGCGAAACAACAGTTGCATTGCGGAGAAAATCAAAAAAACTCAAGTTACCAGCAAAAGCAATATAAATCCCTATCGGATTACCAATAAGAGTTAAAGCACTACCAATATTGGTAGCCATAACTAACCCCAAAAGCAACGCTATAATATTAAGCCGCACATAACGCGTAATCTCCAAAGCAATACCAAAAGTAATTAAAATTGCTGAGACTTCGTCAACAAACCCGGCAAGAATTGCTGAAAGAACCATTAAAACACCATATAAAATCAAAGGAGATGTTAGAAAATTTTTCAGTGCTTTGATAACAAAATATCTAAAAAGACCTTTGGTTTCAAACCATTTTACAAGAATCATAACTGAAATAATAAAAAGAATTGTCGGAATTGACATAAATTCTACAGTAGTCTTTATATCCAAAACACCACTTAAAAGCAAAACACTTAAAGCTCCACATGCAAATGCTACTCGATAGCGAAAGAAAAGTAATGTTCCTAATACCATACTAAAAAAGAGCACAGTGGACAAAATCTCACGTCGGATCCAAAGCGGTTCATTAAATCGGAGATAACCAAGTTGTTTATAAAACTCAGTGTTTGGTAAATTAAGCCGCTGAAAAATAAAAATACTAAAAGCTAAAAAGAATAATACCCCAAAAACAAAATAAAAAGCTTGCGCATACCGACTAAAGAAACTTAAAGTTACACCTTCGGTAATTAAATTATAAATTTCGCGTTCCTTCTTAGCATTCATGATCTTTTTAAGCACACTAGAACTTCCTAAATTCCCAGCGATCTCCCCTAAATATTTTAAATAAATATCCTGCATTGAAGGCGGCGAGAGTAAAATAACTATCAATTTCACCGGCTGACCATCAATCGCCTCCCACTCAATACCTTGTTCAACCCTAACTACAACTCCTACGGGCTGAGTAAGCTCAGGAACTAATATGTGCGGCAATGCAATTCCATTACCAATACCAGTAGAACTTAACGCTTCACGTTCTAAAAAAAGTTTTCTTAGTTCAGTAGTACTTGTTAACTTTATAACACCCTTATCCTTTAACTGATCGGCAACAAAACTAAAAACATCTTCTATAGTCTCAAGACTATTATTAATAAAAATAAGCTCGGGCCGAAATAAATCTTTCAACGATACCGACATATATCCTATAATTTTATCCATCTTTTCGCAAATGTCAATTTATTTTACTCGAATTGTTGACCGTAATCTAAACAACCCTTTCGGCACATTTTATTACTAAAATCAATTAAATAAATGACTTTTATAGGCTCTTTTTGTTTAACTGTTTAATTTTCAATGACTAAGATTAATTAAAGTCTATCCCCAAGGAGGGGATGGTCCAGGGTAGTTCGAAAGATTATCAGGGGGCTTCTTAAAGGGAAGATTAATATAATAACACTTATAAAATTTATGAGGGCTATCCTGAGCATTGAACTTGGAAACATTAAGATAGATTAACATAAGCTGCCCAAGCTTTGGGCTAGTCTAAAACACTTTCGACGAAAATCATCTTCTCTTAGCGCTACTTATATTTAATTTTTAAATGCAGTTTTACGAGCTCTTGACGAAAAAGCTTTTTTTAGTATAATATATGCTATGGCAAAACGATTTAGACCAATACCGATTCCGGAAGGCGTCACAGTTAATATTAATAATGATTTGGTAGTTGTAAAAGGTAAATTAGGAGAATTAAAATTAACCCTCCACCCAACAATCGCGGCACACATTGAAAATAATGAGATTGTTCTTACTGAAAAGAAGCCAAATTCTCGGATGTTTTTAGGCACAATGCAGGCGCTTATTAAAAATATGATTACTGGAGTTACTCAGGGGTTCACTAAAGTTCTTGAAGTTCGGGGCATGGGTTATCGGGTACAGAAAACTAAGGAAGGAATTCAACTTTATGTAGGCTTTATTCATCCGGTTGACGTTCCAATTCCTGAAGGTATCACTGCAGAAGTTACTCAGGCACCGAATCCGGATGAACCTAAAGAACAGATGTTTCAGATTACAATTAAAGGTATTGATAAACAGTTAGTAGGACAAGTTGCGGCGACAATCCGAGCGGTAAAACCACCGGATGTATATCATGGCAAAGGAATTCGTTATCAAGGCGAATACGTGCGTAAGAAAGCCGGAAAACGGGCAATTGCTGCTCAAGCCTAAAATCTTAATTCCCTAAAGTCAATGATTAAGTTAGGTAACATTGAGATATATCCGATAGTTTACGGATTTTTTAGGTTAGATGGTGGAGCAATGTTTGGTGTGGTGCCTAAGGTGTTATGGGAAAAGACTAATCCCCCGGATGAAAATAATCGGATTATTCTTGCACTACGTTCCGCACTTCTAAAAACCCAAGAAGGTTTGGTTCTTATTGATACCGGAATTGGTAATAAGGGCACGGAAAAATTTAATCATATCTATCATGTTGAAGCCCCAAAAAGTCCGGACGAAGTTTTAAAAGATTTAGGATTCATGCCCGATGAGGTAAAGATGGTAATTAATACCCATCTGCATTTTGATCATTGTGGAGGTAATACCCGATATAATGAATCTGGTAGAGTTGTTCCCACTTTTCCTAATGCGCAATACTATATCCAAAAGGATGAATGGAATGCTGCTGAAAATCCGGATCGACGTTCCCGTGCCAGTTATCTTAAAGAAAATTTTGTTCCGTTAAAAGAACATAATCAAGTAGTCCTTCTTGATGGGGACACTCAAATTGCTCCAGGCATAAAAGTGATTAAAACTGCCGGGCATACTTTTGGTCATCAAATAGTTATCGTTACCAGTGAAAATAAAACTTTCGTTTATTGGGGTGATTTAATTCCAACTAGTTCGCATTTAAGTTTGCCATATATAATGAGTTATGATCTATTTCCATTACAAACAATGGATCATAAAGAAAGACTTCTAAAACAAGCAGTAAAAGAAAACTGGGTTTCGTTTTTTGAGCACGACCCCAAGATCGCAATGGCTTATCTTAAAGAAGAAAATAGTAAAGTTCAGATTGCAGAAATTGTTGAATAGATCTGCTAGATTTTAGGCAACGAAAATCCTAAAAATCCATCGAGCCCTAAACTAACAGTTAAAGCATTTTCTCCGAGATTTATTGGGTAACCTAATTCTAAATAAACTCCCAGGGGAAGAAATGATAAAACTCGAATATCACGAAATCCTTCTTTGCGGAAAATATGTAAGCCACCACTTAAGACTAAATCAAAATGATCTCTCCGATCTGTTTGATTTACATAAAAGTTTTGCCAGTAAAACGCTTTTAGTCCGCCGTAGAGTGAGAAGTTTTTGTTTAATGGTAGTGTAGCAATTACCGCACCGGATGGTGAAAGCACCATCTCGTTTAAAATATAATCAATACCGCAAATTGTTGCAAAATGTTTTTCAATGCGATATTTTAGTCCAATACCAATTGATGAATTAATCGAATAATTCCCGTTGATACTAAAATCAAAATTTTTATTTATTCCATACCGAATCGCTCCCCCATAAACTTTATACTTTCGATCCCCGGCATTTCTTATTGCTTCATCACGTGCGTAGGTTGTTAAATATAACGGTAGAGTAATATAGCCGCTATAATTTACATTACCGGCACCTTGAGTCTCGGTATCTTGAAGTAATGACCATATACCATAAGTCTTACTAAACCCTAGAATTATTAAACCAATTATTATTGTGATGTAACAAACTACCTTCATTGTTTTATTTCGTTCTTAATTAAGTCGACTTCCTAAAACAATTGGTTTTCTTATAAATTGAGTTTTGCCATCAAAGCTAACTGCTTTGAGATTAACTAAATAAATCCCAATCGGACATGGTTCTTCCCGCTCATTACGGCCATTCCAATATACTTCATAGACGCCACCGGGATCATTAGTTAAAAGGCGCTTAATTAGTCGACCTTCAAGATCATAAATTTCTAAATAAATTTTATAATTTAATGGTACATTCACCCGGATTAATGCGTATTGGCGTGTTGGATCGGGGTCATTAATTGAAAATGGATTGGGATATATTGTATCAATTTTTAATTCCTCGCTAGGCTGCGGTATTGATTCCGTAAGATCTACTAAATCGCTATTAAAGCGTGGTAATATCTGATAACCGGTGTTATAGGGAAATGAATTATCATATTGACCAACAATTCCAGTAATTCGTACCCGGCGATTCTTTTTAATCCAATTAAGTAAGATTCCGGCCTGATTTACTACACGTACTGTAATCCCGGGAATGCCATTCTTAATTGTAAAATTCTGTCCAGCACCGGACGTTGTCGGCTCTTCAATAACAACGCCAGTAACTTGAATTAATTGACTTTCCATACCTTCTGATAAAGCAGTATTGTATGGAAGTATTCTTACAGGAATTTCTTGAGGTATTGAATCTAAAAGAACCATTGCGCCGTTGGCGATTTCA
>JANXBB010000235.1 GCA_025061975.1 Caldifarciminota bacterium
TGGATTGTGTAAAGTTATGTCGCCGCCTCTTTCGATATGATATAATTCAATATTGTTTTCGGCAAGCACTTTTTTGTCAACAAGTAGATTATTAATTTTAACGTGTTTGCCAATGGTAAATGTTGTGGGGTGCTCAACAAATATAAGGGTATCAGGTATTAAATCGTCTACACGAAAGCGGTGAAGTTCTTTTTGTTTACAATGTGCTATTTTATAATCTAATAGTCCCCAGTCACAAACCTGAAAGTTTTTCACTTTTTCTAATTGACAACATGAATAGCCTTTTTTCTGATTAATGCTGCGGCTTCACTAATTACTTCACTTAATGTCGGATGCGGATGTACAAGTTCAATTATCTTATCAATTGGTAAATTTAGATTAATCGCCAAGGTTAATTCGTTAATAAGAAGTGAAGCCTCGGGGCAAATTAGCTGTGCGCCCAAAATTACTTGAGATTTTTTATCAACAACGAGTTTTGCCATACCTTCGATTTTGTTCATCGTATGCGCCCGCCCTATAGCAACTAATGGAACTTTTGCGACCTCAAAATCGTAATTTAATCGCTGAGCTTCAGCTTCACTAAGTCCTACAAGGGCAATTTCTGGATCGGTATAAATACAAAGGGGTATTGTTGTAACCATAGGTTTACTAATAACTTGAGCGATAAATTCTGCTAAACTGACCGCCTGGGCCATTGCTTTATGAGCTAATAAAGGGGGCCCAATGATGTCGCCAATAGCATATATCTCGTTGATATTAGTTTTTAAGTTATCGTCAACTTTTATAAATCCGTTATCAGTTAATTCAATGCCCAGTGATGTAATGTTTAAATTATCTAAATTAGCTTTTCGACCGGTAGCTACTAAAATTTTTTCGGCAGTAAATGTATATTCTTTATCATTGCTTTTTACTAAAACAACTGCATTTTCATTATGATAAGTAATTTTTTGAACTACGGCATTGCAGATAACTTCAATTCCTTGTTTTTTTAAACAATTAGTAAACACTGTTGCAATTTCTTTATCAGTGCCCGGCAATATTTGAGGTTGGAGTTCAATAATTACAATTTTTGTTCCCAGTTTATTATAAATTGATGCAAATTCAACACCGATAACACCTCCGCCAATTACAATAAGGCTTTTAGGAATTTTTGTTAGAGTTAAAGCCTCATCCGAGGTAATAATCCTGTTTCCATCCGGTACAATATGGGATGGATGTGCATTTACTGAACCGGTAGCAACTATCACGCGTTTTGCGGTAAAATAATAACTTTCGGTGTTGTTTTTTACTATAATATTTTTCGGATCAACAAATTCTGCTTCGCCGGTTATTAATTTTACATTGTTTTTTTTAAGAAGATATTCAATTCCTTTTCGTAGACGTTGCGGTATTGATTCAACATGTTTTATAAATTTTTCCCAATTAAGATTGGACAACGAAAACTCAATTCCGTACTCTTTTAGCTTCTGAGCATTTTCAATTATGTTTGTGTAATAAACTAATGTTTTTGTTGGAATACAGCCGCGATTTAAACAGACACCACCAACTTTATCTTTTTCAATTAAGACCACTTCATGATTTAGTTGTGCTAATCGAATTGCACATACATAACCTGCAGGTCCGGCACCAATTACTAAATTCTCAACTTCGGTTCTCATGTCTGTTTTACTCCTGTTTATTAATTAAAGTCTTTAGTACTTCTCGAGCTTTATTAAAAAAATAAATATTATCTTGATAATCGGGATATGTCCAGGGCAATGCATGATAGGTATTTTGGCTAAATATTAAGGTTATTTCTCCATAGATTCCATTTCTTAAATATATCCGATGAGAATAATTTTTTGTTGTTAACAAAATAAAATTTGCCAATGTTAAAAATCCTGGATCAATATTTATGTTGCGTGCTTCGTTTGTTACATACTCTTTTTCAATTTGAATTGCAAGTAATTTAGTGTCAACCATTTTTTCGAGTGAAACTAAATTTTCGGTCATTAGCCATTGACGTTTAAGATCCGATCCCATTTCTTTTCTATAATAGTCAGTGTAACTGTCAAATGAGATTAAATTGCTTTTAAGAACAATTGCGCCAAAGTCTTTTTGAATAATTGTAGCAAACTTTTCACAAAGTTCTTGATTATTGGTAATTAACCCCCAGATAACCGCTCCTTTTGGTGCTGGTTTAATTTTGCTCATTTTCTTGTAAGGCACGGCTTGTTAAAAATTCCTCAATTTCTTCCTTCCGAGGTAGGTCTTCCAGTGATGCAAGTCCAAAATAACGTAAAAATTCTTTAGTGGTGCTATATAAAAATGGTCTTCCGGGTTTTTGAGCTCGGCCGGTAATATGAATGAGTTTTTTTTCTAATAAGGTTAAAATAGGCCCGCTACAATCAACACCGCGGACCCGCTCAATCTCTCCTTTGGTTATCGGCTGATTGTAGGCAATAATTGCTAGCACCTCTAATGCCGGTTTAGAAAGTTTATGTTGATACGACCGATATAATCTACGGACCCATTGTCCAAATTCCGGAAGAGTATACAACTGAAAACCATTTGCTACTTTTTCAATTCGAAAACTTCTGTCAGTCAATTCGTATTCCTTGTTTAACTCATTAATGCATTCAATAATTATAATTTCTGGAAGCTGAGTAATTTCACTAAGTTTTTTAAGGGTTAATGGTTCACTACTACTGAAAAGTAGCGCTTCAACTATTTTCTTTCTTCGAGTTAAATCTTCGGTATTAACTGGAATATTCGAGGAATCCATTTAAAGTTTTACTTCTTAACAAGTTTGAATTTCTTTAGCAAGGCATTTATTACTTTTTTGTAATGCTTTTGATCAATAAAACAGGTTATCTTCATTTCGGTACTGCTAAAAGCATCAATATGTACTCCAAGTTTATGGAACACACAAAAGACTTTATTAAAAATATCTGGATCGCTACTAATACCCGGTCCGATTAAAGATATTGCTGCAAGATTTTGAGTAATATCAATTTTTTGAGCATTCACGGATTTTTTGACTTCTTTTAGAACGTCTAATGCTTTAGGAAAATTCTCTTGAGTTACGATAAACGAAAGATCAAAATGATTGTTATAAGGAACACCATGGGAAAAGAATACCAAAGGAATTTTTGCCTCAGCTAACCGAACAATAACTTGATGTAAACACTTAGGCAATTTAGGAACGGCTATTAGTGTTAGCCGATTTAAATTTAGTAAATGGGTAACTGCTCTAACAAAAGGTTTTTCTAAATTATAATAGTTATAATTATTTTGGGTCTTCATAGTTTTTTCAATGATTATCGCCCTATTAGGGGTTGAAAAAGATTTTATAATCAAAGGTACATCATATTTTATAGCCAATTCACAAGCTCGATGGGAAACTATTTCGGCACCGCTGCTGGTCATTTCAGCAAGTTCTTCATAGGTGATTTCATGAATCGGTTTGGCTTTAGGAAATATTTTGGGATTTTCGGTAAAAATTCCACTTACATCTTTATAAAGCTCACATCGATCTGCTTTAAAAAATGCTGCAAGTGCTACTGCGGTAATGTCAGAGCCACCCCGTCCGAGTGTAGTAATTTCGTTATTAATACTTACACCTTGAAAACCAGCAACAATTGGAATAATATCATTTTTTAATGCTTCAACGATTCGCTTTCCTCGAATATTTAGAATTTTTGCATTTGTATGTTCATTATCAGTAATTATTCCCACTTGTGAACCAGTAAATGACATTGCTTGATAACCGCGTTTAGTTAGCGCTAAAGACAAAAGAGACATCGTTAGCCGTTCGCCGATTGTTAGGAGCATATCTAACTCGCGTGGTGGTGGTGCGGGGTTAATTTTACGTGCCATATTAATTAAATCGTCGGTGTGATTGCTCATTGCAGAAACAACTACAATCACTCTATTGTGATCTTTTGTCGCCGCGACGACTTCTGCAACTTGTTCAATGCTTTTTAAATCCTTAAGTATACTGCCACCGAATTTTTGAACAATTAGCTTCATGTTTTATAATCTAATTTTTTTAGCCTCATAATCGCTTTTTTTATTTTGGCTTTAGGAAGCACCACAGCAAAACGGACATATCCTTCACCGTATTTACCAAAACCAATTCCTGGTGTAACTAAAATTCCGGTATTTTTTAAAAGGAATGTGGCAAATTGTAGTGAGTCGTATCTGAATTGTTTAAAAGGAATTTTGCACCACAAGTAAAATGTTGCTTCAGGCATTTGTGAGCTCCAGCCTAATTTATTTAGGGCATCACTTAGATAAAGCATGTTTTCTTTATATATTTGTCGAGTCAATTTACTAAATTTTTTCCAATTGTTAAGTGCAAAAATCACCGAATCTTGAATTGCACCAAAAGGACCAGAATCAACATTTTGTTTAACCTTTAATAACGCTTGAATCATATCAGCATTTCCAACAACGAAACCAATACGCCAGCCACATATACTAAATGTTTTAGATAATGAATGAAATTCAACGCAACATTCTTTCGCACCGGGAATTTCTAATATGCTATGGGGTGGAGTTGTATAATAAATTTCTGAATATACATTATCATTGAAGCAATAAAAATTGTATTTTAAAGCTAAATTAACAATTTCGTTGTAAAACTCATACGGTGCTACTGCTCCGGTGGGATTGTTAGGATAATTAAGACAGAAAAGTTTACTTCTTTTAGAAAATTTTATTCTTGTGAGTTCCGGCAAAAAACGATTTTTTTCCATAATCGGAATTAAAATTGGAATGCCACCAGCAAGGTAGGTTTGATTTAAATATACCGGATAAGAAGGCGAAGGGACATACACTTTATCTCCCCTATCGACCAGCGCCCAAAACAAATGTGCTACCCCTTCTTTAGAACCGATCAAAACTGCAACTTCAGTTTCGGGATCTAATGTAACATTGAAACGTTCTTTATACCATTTACTAATTGCTTCACGTACTGAAAGCTTTCCTTGATACGTTGGATATCGATGGTTTTCTGAGACATTAAGTGATTTTCGTAAGAAGTTAAGTAAATGAGGATGCGGAGGAAGAGTTGGATTTCCTTCACCAAAATCGATAATTTCCGTAGTGCTTTGATATTTAAGTTTCAACTTATCCAACTCGGCAAATAGATACGGCGGGATCTTAGAAAGTCGTGATGCAAAAAATTGTGTTTTTAGGTTCATTTAATAACTTGATTTTTAATAATTTTTGCAGTATTTCTTTTATTGCTTCTTACTTGTGACCAACAACCAGACATTGCTGGAGCAAATCCATTGAGTGCATATAATTGCCCTTCCCATGAGCCAATATATATTGTGCCGTCATCGGCAATTATCGGTGAAGGGCTATACATAAGTTCTTTACTGTCCTCAGCAATTTGCCATTTGTATAAAAGCTTGCCATCACTACGGAGCGCGTATAAATAGCCGTCGTCAGAAACAAAGTATATATTTCCTAAACTGTCTATTGCTCCTGATCCGAAAATATAATAATCAGTTTCATATAATTGTTTTATTTCCTCACCTTGCCGTTTTATATAAAAGATTCCACCTTCATCGCCCACATATAAAGTATTATTCCGATCAATTACTATCGCCGTGCGTATAGCATCTTCTTCAGGTGTTGGAATTTTCCATTTCAATCGGCCTTTCTTAGTTATTGCATAAATAAATCCATTAGTTGCACCAAGATAAATTGTTCCATCAGGTCCGATTGAAGGCGAACCAAAAAAATAAGCATCGTCTTCCTCGGGTGGAGAAAATTTCCAAACTTGCCGTCCTTTAGAATCTATCGCGTATATAGCATCAGACGCACAATAAATTATATCGTTTTCATCTATTACAGGGGATCCAGCAATTTCGTCACCGGTAGAAAACTTCCACAGATATTTTCCATTGTTAGACAAACAATATAAATTTCCATCATCGCATCCAAAAACCAAATTTTCTTTCGATGTTAGTGCGATGCTGCTGTAAATTGACGAAGGAATTTCGTAAGTCCAAATTATTTTTCCCGAAAAATCAATTCCATAGACAACTCCAGATGTGCTTACAATATACAAAAGACTATTTCCAATAACTGGCGCCGGATATAAAGGCGCTTTAAGTGATAACTGCCATTTTACATCACCCGTTGGCAAAATGCAATATAAGATTCCGTCCTCAGTCGTGCAATATAATTCGTTATTTTTTCCGATTGCAACTGGGGAATAGATCCCAGAATTAGTTTTAAATATCCATTTTACAATACTAGGAATTATTTGTATAGTACAAGATGATGTCCAATCCGTTATATTATTATTAATCTCTTTAAATCTTATTTTAGGATAATAAATTCCCGGTCTTGAGTATAAATAATTTGCAAAAAGATAATTCCCGCTAACTGTTTTCCACTCGGACAACGTTCCATCGCCCCAATCGAGTTGATAAGAAAGTACCGAATCTCTGAGATTTGTTAGTTCAATACTAAATTCAACCGGTCGGGTTGTATCGCCAATTAGTGGAGCAAAAAAAGATATTGACCACAAAAGTCTCAGCGTACCTAAAACTAAAAATAAACCTACTAAATATCCACAATTACGCATTGTAATTTTTTGATGCGCCCCCAACATATATATTTATAATGTTGGGGGCGATTTTAAAATTTGAAAATTAACTATTTACTACCACCAACTCGACCAGTATTTCTTATGTCGTGGCGGAATTTAGGCCAATCGGTATTTGCTAACGAATTCCCGGATTGTCCTCGAATAGCATACACTCCGGCAATTGAAGATCCTACATATATGGTACCATCTGGCCCAATCGTGGGCGATGGTTGAAAAGCTTCAAATAGCCGACTTTTTAATCTTTTGCTTGTTGTAGATCCAAAAAGTGGTACGCGCCATAAAATTCTTCCTGTAGGACTTACACCATATACTATATCATCAGTAGTATAAATAATAATTGTCCCATCGGTAGCAACTGCTGGTGTTGATGTAATTGCATCATCGCTTAACAGGATTGGAAAACCGGATTTTAAGTTTCCGGCTGTTGTTAGAGCGTATAATTTACCATCGTTGCAGCCGAAATAAATTGCACCATCAGTTCCTATGACTGGTGATGAGCGAATTCCCTCATCGGCAGTAAATCTCCAAATTGTATTTCCATTATCAATATTTAATGCATAAAGATAACCATCGTCGGTTCCAATATAAACCCGATTGCCACTAATAGCCGGAGAAGTCCAAACACTAATTCCGATTTTTCGACGCCATCTAACTGTTCGGTTTGGAGTCAAAGAAGTAACATATCCAGAATCGTCACCAAAATATATATTGCCTTGAGCATCAAGTGCCGGAGAGCTAGGAATTTCACTACCGGTATAAAAACTCCAAATTGTGTCACCGCGAGTTACGTTATCTTGGATGCAATATAATCTATAATCATCGCATCCAATATAAATTCTATTTCCGCTAGCCGTTATTGCTGCCGAAGAACCAAATTCATCATAAGTAAGATCATCAATGCCGTTTCCGGGCCAACGCCATTTTATTGTCCCCGCTGATGAGATACAATATAATTCCCCTTCTTCACTTCCAATATAAATATGACCTAATGTTTGGTTTACTGCTGGTGTTGAATTAAAATAACATTCGGCCCAAGGGTCATCTTGGGTAGTAACGGATTTCGTTCGCCAAACTCGAGCACCGTTTACTGGGTTTATACAATAAACACATCCATCGATTGCACCAACCACAATGCGCCAATTTCCGTTTGCATCTTGAAGCAAAGCCGGAGAACTTGTAAATTCATAATCGGTTGTATCTGGAGGTTCACCGCCGGTTGGAGGTAAAATTGTCATAAACTTCCACAATGGACCGGTAACTATTATTTGATAAATTTCGGAACTGTCGGATTGCGTGCCTTTTGCATCTTTAGCTATAGCTCGAACAATAAAAGTATCATTTACTGTGAATGTTATCGAATCACGAAAAACACTTCCCGAAGGTCTCGGACCTATCCATGGTCTTTCCGTATATCTACTAACCCGTTTCTTACGATATACAAGTCTTACATATACACTATCTGTAGAATCAGAAGCCGCAATTGTAAATTTAATATACCGGTTAGGCAGTGTCACATATGGGCTTGGGCCCGGACCGACAAAGGAATCAAGCCACGGTCGTGCATTATAACTAACTGTAATCGCTGTAGAATCTGACCATACCGATGAAGAATCTTTTTCGTCGATTGCCTTCACTTTTATATAATACGTACCAGGATTAGTCCAAGCATGCACTCCAAAGGCTTCTTGCCCGGATGCATAAAGTTCTTCAGCTGATGTTGTATCAACAACTCCGTCACCCCAACTAAAAACAAATCTCATATTATCGCCGTCTGGATCAGTAGCTTTGGTTCGGAAAACTTCTGGTTTATTAGTATAAGTTGTAGCAGGACCATTAGGCCGATCAGGTTTTTCTGGGGGGCGGTTTTTCTTTTTGGGACAACCGATTAATGAAATCAGCCCTAAAAACACTAAAGGTAGAATAAGTTTTTTATAATTAATCATAACGCCTCCATATTTTTTTATTTAACAACTATTGGTCCATAAAAATAGCCTTTGGCTGGTAGTCTAAAACAACCACCTCGGCCGTCTTCACAATAAAAATAATATGTATGATAATTCCCCGGATAATGTTTCGTGGTAAAAGTATATATCCCGTTATATGGCTTGCCCTTTTTAAGCTTCATCGGATAAGCAATTTCATTTATTACAATGTTGATTATTGATGGAAAATCTCGATCTTCGTCGAGATATGTAATTTCGTAACTATAACGATCTGACTGATAACCTATTTCTGGATTAAGCCGAGCCTCAAAAAGTTTTGGTGGTCGATTTTTTGTTTCTGAAACTTCTGGACCTCGAATAAAACCGTATTTCGGTAATCTTATACAATTATTATTATTGTCAATCGCTTTAAAATAATATGCATGACTGCTTGGAGATAAATTCGTAATCTGTACTATATAAAGTCCATTATGTGCCTCTCCTTTATGAAGTTTCATGGAATATTCTATACCATCAATAACAGCAAAAATTGCTTTGGGCGGTTTTTGGTATTCATCAAAATAGTACACAGAATAAGTAAAAACGGTCTGTTCGGTCCCTTGCTCCTGATATACACTACCCCGGTAAAGTTTAGCTGGTTTAGTATATGATTTATAACTTGTAACAACCGGACCGGTTAGATATCCATACTGTGGATAGCGTGCGGGCAAACCGTTGTCATCTTCGGCATAAAAATAATATTTATGAACACCATAAGGTAGGCGTAATTTTGCCTCGTAAACTCCATTGTTGGCTTTGCCACTTTTACGTTTTAATACGTGTTCTAAGTCATTAATTACTACTTTTATAACTGAAGGTTTTCGGCCATCAATATCATAATAATGGACTCGCGCGGTGTAAGTAGTTTTAAATGTTCCTTGCTCCGGTTCAATTATTCCTTCAGAAAGACACGGTGCTTTATTTAAGCTTTGAGCAAAAATAGTTCCTAAACATCCGATCGTGATTAGTATT
>JANXBB010000237.1 GCA_025061975.1 Caldifarciminota bacterium
TTGATAATTCGTTAGTTACGAGCTTAAATTCTTCGGATTACTATTTAATTACCGGTTGGCGTAATGGTTTCGGCGATGTCTATGTGCGGCTTAAAAAAATTAAGCCCCAATTAGATACCGCGAAATATGTATTAATATTAACCTTACCCGAAAATATCGAAGCCGGTGATTTAGTAGTGCGTAATTGGCGTACTCCGCCGACATTGCATAAATACCTCCGAGGTAATACCAAAACATTAATTATTATTTTTGATGAATCCGAAGCATCACGCTCAACAATTATTAATGCACAAAAAACCCTAAACGATTTTCAAGGAAAACTAATTTTTATCCCAGTGTCAAAAGAACTTTTACCCCCAGAACTAGAAGTAAAAAATTACGAACTTGTCCGAAATGTGAATTTAATAAAAACCTTAGGTATTACAAACTTTCCCTCAATAATATATCTTCAAGGTCCAAAATGTCTTTTTTGGACCGAAGGCCTTAATTTAGAACTGAGCCGCCTCATTAAACATTTTGATTCCTAATCAGTAATCGTAAAAAATATTACTTTTAAGTAATATTTTTTCTGTAGATTAATTTTGTCTAATTTAATGATTTTCAAGGAGTTTGTATAATTAACTCGTAAAGGAGTGGGTGCTACCCCCTACGGTCTAATAATTGATGTTTTTAAGCACTAAAAGAGTTTTGCTGTTTATTTTATAGTATTGTATTAAATGCTTGCAAGCGGAAATTTATTTGATATATAAGTTGTGGAGTTGGGCAGGCATTTGGTATAAAAGATTTGTAGGGATTATGTTTAAGAGATATGCGTCTTAATAGGGTGAAGAATATTCGTTGATATAAGTTGGGAGATGATAGTTGACAAATGGGTCAATTTAGGTTATTATATATAATATTAGAAAACATTGCGGGGTGGAGCAGCCTGGTAGCTCGTGAGGCTCATAACCTCAAGGTCGCTGGTTCAAATCCAGCCCCCGCTATTTAGTGAAAAGTGACGATGGCAATTCAAGCACCGCGTGGTTCCCAACTTACATGTAAAGGATGGCATCAAGAAGCAGCGTTACGGATGCTGATGAATAATCTTGATCCAGAGGTTGCTGAGCGACCTGAGGAATTAATTGTTTATGGCGGTGCCGGTAAAGCAGCGCGCAATTGGGATGCGTATCACAAAATTGTTGAAGCTCTTAGAGAGCTGGAAAATGATGAGACTTTACTTGTGCAATCCGGTAAGCCTGTAGGAATTTTTAAGACTTTTGCACATGCACCACGCGTTTTGATCGCAAATTCTCTTTTAGTGCCGGCTTGGGCAACCTGGGATTATTTTAGAAAATTAGAAGCTTTAGGGCTTATTATGTATGGTCAGATGACCGCTGGTTCTTGGATCTATATTGGAACCCAGGGGATTATCCAAGGAACATACGAAACATTTGCGGCTTGTGCACGTAAACATTTTGGAGGTAGTCTTAAAGGTCGGTGGGTATTGACTGCAGGAATGGGGGGTATGAGTGGTGCTCAACCATTAGCAGTTACAATGAATGAAGGTGTGATACTTGATGTTGAGGTTGATCCTCGGCGCATTGAACGGCGAGTTCGGCAAGGATTTTGTGATTTAATGGTATGGAATTTGGATGAGGCTTTAAAATTAGTGATGCAA
>JANXBB010000242.1 GCA_025061975.1 Caldifarciminota bacterium
CATACTAAGAAACTCATCTTCACGCGCTAATTAGTATTAAAACTTAAACCTTGGGGTGTAGGGGTTATTTTTCTCCTACACCCCAAGGTTTTTATAGATAAAGTTTCGAGATGATTTTGATCTAACAAAATATGAGCAAAACTATAGCAATTGTTGAAGATGATCCGGATATTGTTGAAGTTATTTCGTATCATTTAGAGAAAGAAAAATTTAAAGTTGAAAATTTCTATAATGGAGAAAGTTTTCTAGATTATATAAAAGAGCACAAACCCAATTTAATAATTCTAGATTTAATGTTACCGGGTGTAGACGGGCTTGAAATTTGTAAGATTCTTAAAAGTGATCCCAAAACTCAATTGATACCTATTATTGTGGTAACTGCCAAAGGAGCCGAAAGTGACCGAATCTTAGGTTTAGAATTAGGTGCAGATGATTATCTTACAAAGCCATTCAGTCCTAAAGAACTTGTTGCTCGAATCAAAGCGGTACTACGCCGTGTTGAACAGAAATCTGTTGAAGAAAAAATTTTTAGCAAAGCAGGACTAAAAGTTGATTTTCTGCACTATGAGGTTTTTGTTGATGGTAAACGAATAAAGCTTACAAAAACAGAGTTCGAAATACTAAAAATATTAATTACCCGCCCCGGCTGGGTATTTAGTCGTAAGCAATTTATTGACGAAGTTTGGGATTATGATAAAATAATATCCACCCGCACGGTTGATGTTCACATCTGGAATTTAAGGAAAAAACTAGGAAAATATGGTAAATGGATAAAATCAGTGTCAGGAATCGGATATAAATTTGACGCTCCATGAAGACTATTCCCGTAAAACTAATATTACGATTCATGGTATATTACGGATTATTTGTTTTAATTTTACACGCTATATTCCAGGTCGTTTTGTCAGTCGAAAATAAAAAATCCCAAATTAATTTTTTGTTTCAAAAATTAAAAGAAGAGGCGAGTATCCTCAAAAATTATTACAAACCACTTATTGCTCAATCGGATAAGAGAAAATTACAACTTGAAACAATAAAAATAACAGAAAAAACAAATTTACAAGTGACAATTGTAAATCCTAACGGAGAAGTAATCGCAACTACTGAAAGCAGTTCACACAGAAAAAATTTTGAACCAGAATTTGCCCAAGCAATTAAACGAGGTGAAGGCAAAGCTATACGTCGCGATCCATCTCAAAAAACAACGATTATTCACTATACTTTGCCTATTGAGGAAGACAATAAAGTGTTAGCTTTACTTAGAATTAGCATGCCTATTGACAGATTAAGAATTTCTACGGTACGGATAATTGGATGGGTAATTTATATATTTAGTTTATTATTTGGTGGTGTAGTTATTTTTTATAAGCTAACCTCACCAATAAATACGATTGTCAACGCATTACAACAAATAAAATCCGGGCAGTTTCCAGGGCGAAGTTTTATAAAAAGAAAAGACGAAATAGGAGTTTTAAATAATCTAGTAAATGAAATAAATGAAACAATGCAGACTCTCATAAATTCTTTTAATGCCGATAAAGAAGAATTAAAATCGCTGATTTCCACACTGAATGTAGGTTTGGTGGTAATTGATGATAAAGGTAAAATTGTAATGAACAACGAAAATTTTAAACGAGTAGTCCGAATCGATGACGTCGTGGGGCGATATTATTGGGAAGTACTTCCTGATCCTCAATTTGAGAATTTCATGCAGGAACTAAATGAAAACAGAGCGATTACCCAAGAACTTGTATATGGCGAGCGAGTTTATCTTGTAGCAGGTAATCTTATTAAAAATTTTCCAGCGAAAAAAAATATTGTAATATTTAACGATATAACAGATATTAAAAAACTATCAGAAATGAAATCTGAATTTGTGGTTAATGCGTCGCATGAACTTAAGACTCCTTTAACCAGTATTAAAGGTTCAGTTGAAGCTTTAAAAGAAAGTGCGACGAAGTCTCAAATGCCATTTATTAAAATTATGGAACGAAATATCGAGCGGGTAATAAAAATTATCGATGATCTTTTACTTCTCGCTTCATTAGAAGAGCGAAGAGATGAAAAGTTAGAATTTGAACAAATAAATTTAACTTCTTTGCTACGGTATCTCAAGAAACTTTTTGCTGGCAAATTACAAGAAAAAAATGTAAAACTTAAGATAAATATCGCTCCAGAGGCAAAAAGTATTTACGGCGATGCATTTTTAATTGAAGAAATGCTAATTAATTTATTGGACAATGCAATTAAATATAATATAAAAGGGGGGAAAATTACTATTGAAACTATTCGCCAAAATGACACAATCGTAATTACGGTAGAGGATACGGGTATTGGTATTCCTCAAGATAAATTGCCCAAAATATTTGAACGGTTTTATGTAGTTGATAAGGCGCGGTCTCGAGTTACCGGCGGGACCGGTTTAGGCTTAGCGATTGTAAAACATATTGTGCTAAAACACGAAGGCGAAATAAACGTTACTAGTGAGATAGGAAAGGGAACAAAGTTTGTTATCAAACTACCCCAAAACAGGTAAGACATATGAGGAAAAAAGTTTTATTTATTTGTACACATAATTCTGCGCGATCACAGATTGCCGAAGGATTGCTAAACTATCTATACGGAGATAAATACGAAGCTTTTAGTGCTGGTACTCAACCAACCCAAGTTCATCCTTATGCAATAAAAGTGATGCAAGAGATTGGGATTGATATTTCACATCATTATTCCAAAAGTATACAAGAATTTGTCAATAAAGAATTTGACTATGTTGTTACGGTATGTGATAGCGCCAATGAGACCTGCCCAATCTTTTCAAATAGTAAAATAAGAATCCACAAAAGTTTTGAAAATCCAGTAAATTTCACCGGTAGCGAAGCAGAGATCTTAAATAATTTCCGTAAAGTGCGAGATGAAATCAAAGAATGGATTGTGGAGTTTTTCGGAAGATTTTCTTAATAAAATCCGGCTGAACCTCTTAACAAAATCTTAATAAAATCTTAATAAAATCTTTACTCAGTAACGCTAAAATTTTCGCGTATGATTAAACCAAGCTGTAGTATCAAACTAAACTCGGGGGTGCTTAATGCACAACACAAATCATAAAAAAATAAAAACAATTATTATGTCGTTACTCATTACCGCATTCGTGTTAAACATCTACGCCTTAGAAGTTAAGCTCACGAATGAAGTATGGAATCGCTATCTATTAGAACGAAAAGATGGGCAAACGACAAAAAGCCAAATAAGTCTTGATCGAGGGTATCTGACACTTGAACCAACTTTAAACGATCAAATAAAAGGGCGTTTTACACTTGACTTTTTCTCGAGTGATAAATATAATGATGGTGGAGGACTTAAGGTTAAATACGGATATTTGCAATTCAGTAAATTGCTTCCGGTGAGTGAGAATAATTTAGAAATTGGCCTTCTTAAAAATTACTTCGGGATAGTCTATGATTGGGAATATCCGGTTATCGAAAAAGCATTAGAAGACAAAGAGAAAGTTGTTGCTTCAGCAGATTACGGAGTTGCATTTACCGGACTTTTACCCCAAGGATTGGGCGAATATGCATTCGGAATTTACAATGGTGAAGGATATACAAAAACTCAAACCAAAGTAAATAAAAATTTCGCCTATCTTTTTAATATGCGTTTAATTCCTATAGCAGGAATTACCTTAGGAGGTTCGCTACTTACTGACCGGCCAGGTTTTATAGGGCTTGTAAGGGATACAACAACCACCACTCGAGCTGAATCGGTATTTAAAAACGTTTTTGACAAACGAAGGGCTTTTAGTACAGTAGCGAAGTTCGCGTTTGGGCCGATAGAAGTCTGGGGTGAGTATCTTAAGAGCTATTATGACTCTACAATAACTAAAAAGGTTTCTCGACCTAATATTCCTGATACAGTAACTGATATATCTTATATTTACAAAAGTCACGGTTACTCAGTAACGCCGATAATTTCACTATCAAATTTAGTCAATTTTGACGGCGAATTGGTATTACGATTTGATTATTGGGATCCGAATCGTGATGTTAGAACATATGCGAATTTCACAACGACATTGGGGTTTAACTATATTTTAATTCGTAGCAGCAGTGCATCACCAATTCTTACGATTCAAGCAAATTGGTCACGAAAATTTTACAAAAAGGAAGATCCACAAGTTACCGATAAGAAACCTGAGGATCAAGTGGGTATTCAATTGAAGTGGAAATATAATGTAACAATAACCAATTAAATCTAAAATGCATCAAATTAAAACAAGGAGGAAGAAAAAATGAGAATCCTTGGAATATTTTTAAGTGTTGTTTTGTGTATATTTAACATATCCTATGGGGCTAAAAAAACAATTACCATCGCCGGCTCAACAACCGTTCTTCCAATTGCTCAGAAATGTGCTGAAGCATATATGGATGTAAATCCGCAGGTTAATATTAGTATTCGAGGCGGCGGATCAGGCGTGGGAATTTCGGCATTAATTTCCAAAACCGTTGACATTGCTAATTCGTCTCGCCCAATTAAGGATAAGGAACTTAATACTGCTCGTCAAAAAGGAGTGAATCCTTATGGTACGATAATCGCTTTGGATGGGATTGCAATTGTTGTTAATCCTCAAAATCCAATAAATGAGATTTCACTAAAAACTCTTAAAGATATCTATACAGGTAAAATAACTAATTGGAGAGCTTTAGGCGGTCCAGATCAAGAAATTGTAGTAATCTCCCGTGATGTTGCTTCAGGGACTTTTGAGGTGTTTAAAGAAAAAGTGTTAGGCGGTGAAAAAGTCCGGGATGACGCATTAATGCTTGCATCTAACAAAGCAGTAGCAACCACAGTTAAAGATACTCGCGGAGCAATTGGTTATATTGGTCTTGGTTATATCTCCGAGGACGTTAAGGTTCTAAAAGTAGACGGAGTTATTCCGAATGCGGAGACAGTGCGCAAAGGAAAATATAAAATTGCTCGACCGTTATATATGTATACGAACGGCACACCTAAAGGAATCGTTAAGGATTTTATTGACTTTATTTTATCACCAACGGGCCAAAAATTAATAACTGATGTCGGATTTATCTCCTTACAGTAAAAACTAAAGCGTAGAATCTCAAAAGCGCGGGGTGGGAGTGTAAAAATCCCACCCCTTGACTTTTAGGCTAAATTATTAGTAAAATAAGCTCAATGAAATTGAAAGAAAACCTCTTTAAGGCAACTGCGAGTTTTTGTGCATTCTTATCAATAGTTTTTTTGTTGGCAATTATTATTTCAATTTTTAAAGAAGGATTGCCAATTTTTAAATCCTACGGGGTTTTCAAGTTTCTTTTTACTACAAGTTGGCATCCAACCCATGAGGAACCAACCTTCGGGATTTTAGCATTAATTGTTGGTTCGTTAGCAGTAACTTTGGGTTCATTAATTGTTGCAATTCCTTTAGGTATTGGCTCAGCAGTCTATCTTTCGGAAGTGGCAAGTGTTAGAACTCGTGAACTTCTTAAACCTTTTGTTGAACTTTTAGCAAGTATTCCTTCAGTGATTTATGGACTCTTTGGTATGGCATTTTTAGCGCCGTTTGTTATGCGCATTTTTAACTTATCGACCGGTCTTAATTTATTTACCGCTTCAATTGTTTTAGGAATAATGATTGTTCCTATAATCGCTAGTATCTCTGAAGATATAATGTCAGCATTACCCGCTGAACTACGCGAAGCAGCATATGCCTTGGGTGCTAATCGCTGGGAAACAATTTCTCGGGTGATTCTACCGGCAGCAAAATCAGGAATTTTTGCAAGCATTATTTTAGGTTTCGGGCGTGCGATTGGTGAAACAATGCTTGTACTTATGGTTGCCGGCGGTGCTGCAATTATTCCCAAGTCAATTTTTTCACCGGTTCGACCCATGACTTCAGCAATTGCTGCAGAAATGGGGGAAACGATTATGGGCAGTGATCACTATCATGCACTTTTTGGGATTGCAATTGTGCTTTTTATTGTTACTTTTGTTTCTAATATTTTAACTGAGTTTATAAGACGTCGCGTGATGCGCGAGTTCAATCTATGAAGCTGAAGCGTCGGATTAATCAGGTTTTTTGGCTTGCTTTAATAAGATTAGCAATTTTTATTGCTGTGCTGTTTCTTTTAGTATTTTTAGTTATAATTTTTCTTAAAGGCGGGAAGGTGCTGTCTTTTTCATTTTTAGTGGAGTCGCCGCGCGAAGGAATGACCGAAGGCGGGATTTTCCCGGCAATTTTAGGAACCTTTTACTTAGTAATTCTATCAATTCTTATTGCTTTTCCGCTGGGGGTGTTTTCGGCGATCTATCTTTCCGAATACGCACCCAAAGGCTATTTGGTAGGAATTGTCCGTACCGCAATAAATACTTTGGCCGGGATTCCTTCAATTGTCTTCGGACTTTTTGGACTTGCAGTATTTGTAAATCTTTTTGGTTTCGGAGTCTCTTTGCTTTCCGGTGCTTTAACTTTGGCAATTTTAGTCTTACCAATAATTATTAACGCCAGTGAAGAAGCAATTCATGCGGTACCTGATAGTTTCAGGCAAGCAGCTTATGCTTTAGGTGCCACCAAACGTCAAGTAATCACCAAAGTAGTTTTACCTACAGCGTTACCGAATATTTTGACCGGAGCAATTATCAGTGTTGGTCGCGCTGCTGGTGAGACCGCACCAATTCTTTTTACCGCTGCAACTTTTTATACCCGAAAGTTGCCAACTTCAATTATGGATGAAGTTATGGCATTGCCTTATCATATTTATGCATTAATGACTGAAGGCACGGCACCACAAAAACAAGTGCCAATCGCCTATGGCACTGCAGTTGTGCTTTTAGCAGTGGTCTTGCTTGTCAATTTAATCGCTATTATAATTAGATACCGAATGAGAATGAGGAAAAAATGGTAGAGGAAAAAAATATCATCCAAGAACATTATCCAAACAGTTGTGATGTCTTATGTGTTAAAGACTTAAATTTATGGTTTGGGGAAAAGCATGTTCTTAAAAATATTAATATGATTGCGCCTCGGAAAAAATTAACTGCAATTATTGGGCCTTCGGGTTGCGGAAAATCAACCTTAATTAGATGTTTTAACCGCATGAATGATTTAATCCCTAATACCAAAATTAC
>JANXBB010000245.1 GCA_025061975.1 Caldifarciminota bacterium
TGCTTGAAACAATCACAACATAAGCTATTAACACTATATTAAAAATTGTCTGATGATCCCCCGGACAGTATCAGGATTAGTATTGCTATAGTTTAACTTAGACTACAGTAATTTTTCATAAAAAAGAACTGTTATTGACAACCTTATAAATTCAATTATAATCTCTTTTATATTTATGTGGCCAGTTAAGAAAGTTGACTCAGAAGAAAAAGTTAACGAGTTAGCTCAGCAAGTCAAGCTTCCGATAGAAGTTACTCGTGCATTGTATCTTCGCGGACATAAAACTCCTGAAGATATTGAAAAATTTCTTGAAATATCGTTCAATAATCTTTATCCTTTTGAATCTTTACCAGATATAAAATCGGCAATTGAAAGAATAAATAATTCACTAAAATTAAATACCCCAATTCTAATCTGGGGACACGAAGATTTAGATGGCATTACCTCGGTTATAATTTTAGCTGAAACAATCAAAGATTTAGGAGGCCAAGTATTTTTTTATATTCCTACTAAAGGCAAAGAACCTCATGGAATAAATGTCAGCAAAGCTTTAGAATTTAAAAATCAGGGTGTTGACTTAATAATTACTGTAGATTGTGGAATTACTAATTTTAATGAAATTGCCGAATTACACCAAAAAGGAATTGATGTGATTGTTGCTGATCACCATGAGGTTTTAGAAAAATTACCCCCGGCACTTGCTAATATCGATCCTAAACGAAGCGAATCTAATTATCCTTTTGACCAACTAGCGGCTTGTGGAATTGCATTTAAATTAGCGTGGGCTTTATATCATAATTTACAGAACTGGTCGATAAATGAATTAATAATAAAAAAACCCGAATTTTTAATTTATGCCACATTAGGCACAATTGCTGACCGGGTGCCATTAGTTAATGAAAACCGAATATTAGTAAAAACCGGGCTACAGTTAATTTACGAAAACAACAAAGCCATAATTAAAGCACTGCTGCGAAAGATTAACACTAATAATCCAATTACTACCGAAAGAATAATAAATGAGATTGTCCCGCTTTTTTCAGCAGCAAACGGCAATGAAGCATGTAGTTATTTTCTTTCCTCCAACGAAGACGAAATCGGAGCATGGCTTAATAAACTCCAGGAAGAAAGCCAGGCGTGGCGAACATTAGCAAAGGAAAATTATCAGCTCGCAGAAAAAATTGCTCAGATCACTAATGGAATCATTATTATTAAAGACGAAAATCTATCGCTAAAGACTTTGGGTTATATTGCGGGTAGATTTAAAGATCAATATCAGCTTCCAACTGTTGTCTTAGGCAAAAAAAATTCTGATTGGGTTGCCGAATGCCGTGGGATTAATGGTGTTGATCTTGTGAAAATGCTTAAAGACCATAGCAATTTACTTATCAGTTTCGGCGGTCACAAGAAAGCATGTGGTTTTACAATTACTGATAATAATCTTAATATTTTTATAGAAAAAATTATAGATTATGCAGAGAAAAACTTTGTTGACAAGATTATTAAAGAAGATACTATTGTCGCTGATGCTATATTAGCAATTCGCGACCTTCCTTTAGAAGTTTTAAAAAAATTTCCGCCGTTTGGCGAAGGCAATCCCAGTCCGATTTTTATTAGCAAAGATACAGCAATCAGTGTAAATAACAAGGGCGCCTTTTTTATCGAACGCCCAGAGTTAACGGTTATTATTAATAGTGATAAAATTACAAGCAAAGTTTTTGAAATCTATCCGGAGCGAGTTTTCGCCAACGTCTTGTATACCTTAAACGAAACCGGAGAGATTATAATTTTAAATCTCGAGTACCCTCATTAACATTATTTCCATGAAAAAATATGTAATAAATGTTGAACGAAAAAAACACCGTCGTCAGCATCCCTGGATTTACTCAAATGAAATTTTAACAATTAGCGGCACGCCAAACCCAGGAGATGTTGTAATAGTTTATGAGCACGGTAAGTTAATAGGCTCAGGGATTTATAATCCCAATTCGCTAATTACTATTAGGCTATACTCGCCGGTTGAAGAAGACTTAAATGTTGATTTTTTTAAGCGCAAATTCCAAGAAGCATTGAAACTTCGTAAAACAGTACTCCCAAATGAAGAAGATTTTAGACTGATCTATGGCGAAAGTGACGGAGTACCCGGATTAGTTATTGATAAATATCAGAATCATTTTGCCTTACAAACTTATTCGTTAGGAGTTGATAAGCGCAAGATGATTATCGTTGAAGCATTAAAAGAATTATTTGAGGTTAAATCGGTTGTGGAAAAAAATGACTTTCGACTCCGAGATGCAGAAGGGCTACCACGTCAAGAATCGGTATTGTACGGTAATCCCGAACCGGTAATTATTTCAGAAAACAAGGTAAAATATAAAGTCGACATTTTCTCGGGGCAAAAGACCGGATTTTATTTTGACCAAAGAATTACTCGCGCTAAAGTCCAAAGACTAAGTAAAGGGCTTGAAGTTCTTGACGTGTTTTGTTATAGTGGAGGCTTTGCTTTAAATGCGGCTTTAGGCGGTGCTAAATCAGTTTTAGGCATTGATGCATCAAAATTAGCTCTGGAACTAGCAGAAGAAAACGCACGCTTAAATAATGTTGAAAAAGTTTGTAAATTTATCTGCGCCGATGCTTTTGATAAACTCCGAGAGCTTTATCGGAAACGATTAAAATTTGACTTAATTATCTTAGACCCCCCGCCATTTTTTAAGTCCCTAAAAGAAAAATCTCGGGGACTTCGTGGTTATAAAGATATAAACCTGCAGGCAATGAAATTACTCAAATCCGGTGGAATATTAGTCTCCTGCACTTGTTCCCACTATTTATTTTGGCAAGACCTCTTAGATGTCTTAAACGCCGCTGCTCAAGACCTCGGCAGGAATTTTCGTATTATTGACCGCTCAACCCAAGGACCGGATCATCCGGTCCTTTTGCATTTACCGGAAAGTGAGTATCTTCGCTGCTTTTTTCTTGAAATGACCAATGATTAAATATACCCTATTCCTCTTCAACCTTTATTGCTCCGGTAGGACAATCTTCAGCCGCTTGAGCAACACATTCTTCAGCACCTGGAGGCACAATTTCACTTTTAACCCGGGCAACATCGCCATCCATTTCGAAAACATCAGGACAACTTGTTACGCAGAGTTCGCAACCGCTACACAGTTCTCGATCAACTGATACTTTCATAGTTTGCTCCTTTCTAACTAAATTAAATAAAATATCATAAACAAAATTAACTATTTGTCAAGATTTTCATAATTAATTATAAGTTAGCAATATTTAGCGCTTATTTTATTCTTCGTGCCAGACAATTTTACCATCATTATTAAGATATGCTTCTTTACCATTGAGTTTGACTTTACCTAAGCCGTTATGAAAATCTTCGGCTTCGTCATAAATTGGTTGTGCGATAACTTTACCATAAGAATTAACATACCCATATTTATTATTAACATCTTTTACTAAAGCAACTCCATTAACAAAATTGTTAATTTGCTGGTATATTGGCTCAAGTAGGTAATTACCATTTTTATCAATCAGACCATAGTAAATTTTTTTATCTTTGCCAACACCAACTTTAGCGCAATTGCTTTTGAAATCCTCGGCATTATAAAATTGGGTGGGAATTACAATGCGACCGGTTTTATCAATATAACCGTATTTTTTTCCTTCGAACAAAATGTAAACACCGACTTTAGCAAGGCCTTCAGAAAAAGACCCGGCATCTTCGTATTGCGGTGTAATCACAAACTTACCGCTCTTATCAATATAGCCGTATTTATTACCAAGGCGGACCGATGCGAGATTTTCGGAAAATTCATTTGCCCAGTCAAATTGCGCGTCAATGACCAAATTGCCCCTTTGGTCAATATACCCGTATTTATCATTTAGTTTCACGACCGCAAGGCCTTCGGAAAAATCACTCATATACGAATAAGTCGGTTTAAGCACCCACTGATTTTTCGTATTAATAATACCCCACAGACCATCTTTCAATACTCGTGCCAAACCGTTTTCAAAACTATAAACTAAATTATATCTGCAATCAATCACGACCTTACCATTGATGTCAACAAACCCATACTTTGTGGTGTCGGCATTGATTTTTTTACCAACTCTTATTAAACCGTTACGAATGATTTCACCTCTTGGCGTACCGATTATTTTATAGATACCGGCCGGTATAATAACTTTACCTTTACGGTCAATGAGCGAATATTCTTCATCAGTATAAAAAAAGAGTGAGCGGTTGAAAGCGCGCACTGCAATTTTAGCCATGTTGGCTAAAGCACTTCCCGAACTTTTGCTTGTGCTTTTAGGAATGATTACCTTGGCATAGCCATCACGAAACTCTTCGGCATCTTCATATTTAAAATCCAATCGCACATTATTACTCGTATCAATATAACCCCATAAATCATTAACTTTGACCGCAGCCAATCCTTCGCTAAATGGCTTGGCACCATCATATTGGGGTGGGATAACCACTCGACCATCTATGTCAATATAACCGTATTTATTGTTCTGTTTAATAACAAAAAGGGGCGTAGATATCTCTTCTTGCCAAACAATGCGGCCGGTCTTATCAATATATTTCATTGGTAGGATATCAACACTTGCCAAACCGTCCTTGAACGACTCAACATATAAATAAATTTGGGGCTTGATCACAAACTTACCGCTCTTATCAATATAGCCGTACGAAAAGATATCTACTGCGACCAGCGCTAAACCTTCAGAAAACGATGCCGCAGATTCAAATTGTGGCTCAATCACAAACTTACCACTCTTATCAATAAAGCCGTATTTGTCATTAACTTTAACACTCGCTAAACCTTCGGAAAATGAATTCGCAATATCAAATTGCGGTGCAATCACAAACTGACCGCTCTTATCAATATAGCCGTATTTGTCGTTAACTTTAACACACGCTAAGCCTTCGGAAAAAGCGTTCGCATCGTCAAATTGCGGTGGAATCACAATCTTAGCGGTCTTATCAATATACCCATACTTCTTATTCATTTTAATGCAAGCTAACCCTTCGGAAAATGAATTCGCAACATCAAATTGTGGATTGATGATAAACTTACCTGTGTTATCAATATAACCCATTTTATCATTATAAACTTTAACACTCGCTAAACCTTCAGAAAACTTTAAAGCATACTCAAATTGGGGTGGAATAACAAAATTACCGGTTTTATCAATATAACCATAAAGGCCATTGATTTTAACATAAGCCAGCCCTTCGGAAAAACGATCTGCCAAGTCAAATTGGGGCGTAATGACAACTTCGCCATTACGATTGATATAACCGAATTTATTATCAAAAATAGCAGGAAATAGCGGATTAGGATCTTGGGATTTGCTTTGGCTATAACTTAAAGAGATTAAACTTGATAACAATAATAAAAAAATAATACGTGTTATTTTGTACATTATCGCGTCTCCTCTCTGTTATACGCAATATGCGAATTTTTTTAATTCTACTTTTTAAAATTTAATTGTCAAGATCTTTCTTGTAAGTCCAATGAGTCTTTTACCAATAATAAAAATTCGCAAGAAAGTTATTCATTATAAATCTTACTTGCTAAGTAAGTAACGAAGATTGCAACTACGATACGCGGAATTGTAATCCAAAACAAGTTCGCCCCAATCGCTAAAAATAAGCCGGTGTCTTCAAAGAGCGCGTGGCATATGCCTAAAAAGACTGCAATCAAAAAGACTTGGCGCGGACTGATATTTTGTTCTTTAATTAAGTCGTCAATAATACCTGCTCCATAGATAATGCCTAAGACTATGCCGGTGAGGAGTGGTGCTGCGCTATTGGATTTTAAGCCGAGCCATTTAATTAATTTGCCAATTGTCCTATCAGCCCTATCAATTAATCCTAATTTTTTAACAATCTCAAGCAAGATAAAAACTAAAAATAAAATTATAAAGGTTTTACTACTTAAATTAAAAATGCCTGAAAGATATTTGGTAAGGATTGCTGTCATAAGCGTGCGTAGATTAAGCCCATAATTATTGCCATCACTAATCGCAATAATAAGATTAAGAGATATTT
>JANXBB010000296.1 GCA_025061975.1 Caldifarciminota bacterium
TAGCCTTTATGTTTTTTTTTAAGAAAATTATCATTGACAACCAAAAATTTTATTGTAAAATAAAACATATAAATTATGCGCCCGTAGCTCAATTGGATAGAGTGCCGGACTACGAATCCGTAGGTTGCGCGTTCGAGTCGCGCCGGGCGCGCTATTTTTCTTAAATGCGCCGTTTTACTGATGAATATTGGATGCGTTTTGCCTTAGCTGAAGCTCAAAAGGCATTTGAAGAAGATGAAGTGCCGGTAGGAGCTGTGGTAATTAGTGACAATAAAATAATTGGGCAAGGGCATAACCAAATAGAAAAACTTCGTGATCCAACAGCACATGCTGAAATAATTGCACTTACAGCAGCAAGTAATTATTTAAACAGTTGGCGCCTTAACAATGCTACAATGTATGTAACTTTAGAACCATGTATTATGTGTACTGGAGCGCTAATTTTAGCGCGAATTAAAAAATTGGTTTTTGGAGCATTTGACCCCAAATTTGGCGCATGTGGCTCGGTTTATAACATACCGATGGATAATAAACTTAATCATAAATTCGAAGTCAAAACCGGAGTGTTAGCTGAAGAAAGTAAATTGCTACTAAGAGAGTTTTTCGAAAAGAAACGTAAAAAAAACAACCGTTGAAGTATTGAAATTAGTTAAGAAATTTAGTACTATATATAAACTCATAAAAACTTTTTTTAAAGAAGTTAAGTCTAAAAATAATGGAGAGATGGCCGAGTGGACGAAGGCGCATGACTCGAAATCATGTTTTGCCGTAAGGCAAACGGGGGTTCGAATCCCCCTCTCTCCGGTTATTAAAAAATAAAGGCGTTAAATGAATAATAAAATAAAGCTAATCATTTTTTTAATTACTCTTTACACGTTTGGTATACTCTCCGCTGAAAAAATTGTGATAAAAAAGATTCCCAATCCGCCTAATAATCAACATAACGAAAGAATTAAAAATTTTCTTGTAAGACAAATTCGGATAAAAGAAAACAAAAATCCTCATTATAAAAATCTTTTGACTCGAATTCGCAAAGCTGCGAAAACTCGTAGTGTTGATACTATAAAAGTTTTAGCACTTCGCGTTGAGTTTCAAGAAGACAATACGCCCCTTACAACCGGCAATGGCAAAATGGATCTTGCAGGATTCTTAACCCCTAATGATGGATTACTTTACGATCCACCCCATACTCGCCGATACTTCGAACGGCACCTTGAAGGACTTAGAAATTATTATTGGCTAAATTCCATGGGAACATTATATATTGATTTTTGTGTAATGCCCAATAGTGTTTTAGGTGCATATCAACTTCCCCATCCGATGATGTATTATGGTGACACAATGTGGCAGCATCCTTATTATGAATATGAAGGAGCTGAAACTGGTTTATGCCGTCTGTTATACGATGCAATACAAATTGCTGATCGCGATCCCGATATTCGTTTTAGTGACTATGATCTCTTAATTATTTTCCATGCCGGTTCAGCTCCGCAATCCGATATGAATCCTCTCCGCCCCAATAGTCCGTTTGATCTTTTAGCAGGAACAATCCCTTCTTCAGCATTGGAAAGATATTTAGGCACACCTTATATTTTAGCTGATGAAGGCCAGACGAGAATTTACTCAGCAATGATTATGCCTGAAATGATGCGTCAAGATACTCTAATCGGTGGGCAAATGAATATTTTAGGAATGATGGGTTATCAGGGAACATTATACCATGAATTTGTTCATTTGTTGGGGGGGTATGATTTATATGATATCAGCGGTGCTACTATTGGAGTGGGATCATGGAGTTTAATGGGAACTGGTGCTTGGCTTGGCGAATACAGCTTAGGAATTCCTCCTGGTGCAATTCCATCAATGCTTGATGCATTCCATCGAGTATACTTTGGCTGGGTCACCCCTTTAGTTATAAATACTTCCCAAGACAGTATCCCAATTTACGCAGCAAGTATGGATACAACTAAATTTTCATTGTATACGAATAATGCCCAACGTCCACTAATTATTAAAGTTCCAATAACCGAAACAGAGTATTTTCTTATTGAAAATCGCCAAACTGATGTTCGCAAAAAAGATACGGTTGTTGTAGACTTAGAGGATGGTGTTTTAATCTGGGTTGAAGATGGTGAATATGATTTTCTTCAACCCGGTTCAGGTATTTTAATTTGGCACGTTGACGGTGATATTGTTTCACAATATGGAATATATAATGCAATTAATGTATCCCAAATTCCTCACAAAGGTGTTGATTTAGAAGAAGGTGACGGAATTCAGGATTATGATTTTGATGTACTATATAACCGCACTTATCAATATTACGGTTCACCTTATGATCCATTTTTTGTAGGTGGTGTAAATCAAGAATTCTCTGCTTACACAACACCTTCGTCTGACGGTTATACAGGCAAAAGTTTTATAAAAATTAAAGTTCTTTCACCCCCAGACACAGTAATGTATTTAAACATCGATTTTGAACTTGCTCAACCTGGTTTTCCAATAAATCCCGGCCGTAATATTAAACTATTATCATGTCACACTGCTGATTTAAATTTTGACGGGCAAAAAGAAATTATTACTGCCGATAGCGCCGGGCGAATATATGTTTTTAACAATGATGGTACTTCATATTTACAAGGAATGCAAGGTAATTTTGCTCAGTTATCAGGTCCAATTAGTGGGAGTCCAGCAATTGGTGATGTGTGTGGTGATGAAAAATTAGAAGTTATTTGTGCTACAGAAAACGGCTTAGTTTATATTTATTCCGATCAAGGAGTTATTCCAATATATACACTAAATACTCAAACAAGAATTCTTGCACCTCCAACATTAGCAGACATTGATAGTGATGGTAAAAAAGAAATTATTTTGGGGACCACTAATATGATGTTGTATGTTTGGAAAGGCGATGGTAGCAATTTTCCTGGTTTTCCAATATTACTAAATTCTGAAATCCGTTCACCTGTGGCGATTACTGATACAGTAAATCCACAAATTGTTGTTTTGGGCAGCGATCAAAAATTGTTTCTAATAAATCCCCAAGACGCAATAATTAATAATAAGTTCCCCCTTTCCCTATCTCATAGTGCATTATATAATTCGATACCACCAGTAGTTGCCGATTTTGACAACGACGGAAACAAAGAAATTGCTGTTGTAATTCACCAAGAAAGAAATTCTCAATTAATTGTAGTCACTTTAACAGGCGATATTAAATATTACAGTGCCCCTATTATTAATCGTCCTGTGTCCCCTGGAATAGCTGTAGCGGATCTTAACAAGGATGGATTTTTGGATATTGTAATAGCCGGGGCCAACAAAATTTACGTATTTAATTTTAATGGCACATTACTTACCAATTATCCGATAACTATTGACTCTATATACTTGAAAACCGAACTAGTTGGCGATTATTTAATTACAATTGAGACTCCATTTGTGTTTACATCTACACCGGCCATTGCAGATCTCAATAACGATTACTACTACGATATTGTAATCGGCTCACCGCAATATGGTGTTTTAGGATTTAACGGCATAACACAACTGTATCTTAGTTATTTTCCGTTACTTAGTGCTGGTAGTATAAGTGCAACTCCATTAATCGATAATATCGACAACGACGATGATCTTGAAATCATTGTTGGTTCCGATAAAGGTATCTTATATGGATGGAATATACCAACTCATACTGAAAGTATTGCTTGGGGTCAATATTTAAATGGTCCAACTCATTGTAATATATACAAGTTACCAATTGGGGCTTCTCAAACTTCTGAAATAGCTGTTAAGAATTTTTATATCTATCCTAACCCCGCGGACAAAGAAATTGTTGTTAGATACTGGCTGGGAAAAGATATTACAGATGTAAAGCTTTCAATCTTAGATATTTTAGGTAATCCAATCTATACTTTTAAAGGGAAAGCTATCAAGATGATTGACAATGAAACTCGAGTTCAATTAGACGGTATTAATACCGGTATATACATTTTAAGATTAGAAGCTATTGGAAACAACAAAAGAGAAATAAAATTTTATAAATTTGCAGTTATAAAATAATGAGGGGAAATATGTTTAGAACAATTACTTTTTTATCCTGGGGAATAATCATATTAAACACTCCGATACTTATTGCACAACCTTTAAATCTTAAAGATAAATCAATATTCGCATCGGCAATTATACCGGGCTTGGGACAATTAATAAATAACCAATCAATCAAAGGTGAAGTAATGCTTTGGACTGAAGGTGTAATTTGGACATTATATTCTGGATTCTATTGGTATGGCACTTCGCGAACTCACGATGCAATTTTGTTTGCTCATAAATATGCAAATGCTAACATAAACATTAAATCAGAAAAATATTTTCGTATATTAGAAAGATACAATTCAGCAGAAGATTATAATATCGTTGTGCGTCGAGAAGCACGAGACTTATATCCGGATGACCCTCAAGCGCAGCTTGATTATTTTTACAAAAACGGATATTTTGGTGATTCAACATGGAATTGGCAAAGCGATTCGTTGCGATTAAGCTATTGGGATCAACGCCGTATTGCTAAACAAGCATTTACTCGTGCAAGCTTTTGTATTGGTGCTGCAATTCTTAATCGAATTGTCAGTATGCTTGACTGTGCGTTCAATTCGTCAAATAAATTATCAACAAAAATAAATTTTGCGATTCCTAAGGATAAAGTCGGAATCGCTATTAAATATCAATTCTAATGTCACATATTATTTACACTGATTTCGTTGTCGTGGGCTCAGGAATAGCTGGTTTATGGTTTTCATATAAAGTACTTAATCACGGACAGGTATTTGTGTAAACTAAGAAAGAAAACACTGAATCTAATACTAATTATGCGCAAGGTGGAATAGCTGCAGCTTTAGGTCCGGACGATTCTCCGGAGATTCATTATCAGGATACTTTAAAAAATGGCCAAGGACTTGCACGTCCAGAAATTGTACGTATGGTTTGTGATATGGGTCCTCGTTTAGTAAATGAGTTATATGAAGTTGGAATTAATTTTAGTACTTATTATAATTCCAAAGGAGTAAAACGTTTTGATTTAGGCAAAGAAGGAGGCCACAGTCGAGCAAGAATCGTACATGCTAAAGATTACACAGGACGTGAAATAGAAAATGGTTTAATCCGAATTTTAAAAGAACGTTGTAGTTTTTTCGAACATTTTTTGGTTTTTGATTTATTAACGAACAAGGACGATTGTTGTATTGGAGTTAAGGCAGTCGACACAAAAACAGGGGAAATTTATCATTTTTACAGCAAAGTCACTGTGCTTGC